>JAPKYG010000209.1 GCA_026394435.1 Methanobacteriota archaeon
GATTTCACGTCATGAAACAACGTCAAAAGGTAAGAGATATGCCCGTGGTAAGATATATCTGAAGGATAACAACGATATTGGTTCAAGATATCAACTTTATGAAGTGGAAAATCTGCATTTAGTTGGTAGAGATAAACAACATAAAAAAGGGTAAGGGTTTCGTAGTATTCATACCGGAATGAGATTGCGACTATTTTGGATAATGAAGTGATTTAGATTTCCCCGCAGAGGCTTTCTTGTTTCTATCGTATATGATCGAGAGAATTTCCAGGGGAATATCCTAGGATGTTTGTTTCAAACTCCTTTAAATCAGAGACGACATGGTTACCTGTTGTGTTTTTCTTTCTATCAAGATAATAAGAGGTAATGCCGAGTTTTTGTGGGGAGAGATAATCGAACTCTTTATGGTCACCAACATGAACCATTTCTTGCGGTTGTATTGAAAGTTTTTTGCAGATCATCGCATAGAAATCCGTGACTTTTTTGACCGTGTGAAAATCTGAGGTGGATGAAAAAATCTGGTCGAAGTACGCGCTGAGCTTGTTTTGTCTTAGTTGTACGTCAATGAATTCTTTCTTTGCATTGGAACTGATGATGAGGCTGTACTGTGTTGATAATCGATTCAGGACTGATGGGACCTCGGGATAGATTTCAACGTTTTTTAGATATTTTAAGAGCATTTTTTTCCAATCGGCTTGAAGGTCGAAGCGGTCGAACCAGTACCCGGGGTCGTACCATTCGATCCGATTGTCTCCTATCTTATCGTATTCTTTGAAGAGATATTTCTTTGCCGCTTCTACATCGACATGGTGTTGCTTAGCGTAGAGTGCTGGTACGCCTTCGAGCCAGAATGCGTCTGCGAAGGTATGTTTTGCTATGGTGCCGTCGAAGTCAAAGGAGATTATTTTAATCATAGGGTCCGCTGATACATCCTGTGTCATATTAAAAGGTATTCAGTAAAGAAACGAAGGTGGCTTCTTTTATACTCAAGTTTTCTGTACAGATTTTTGTTTGTTTTTGTACATCAGTTGATATCCGATGACCGCAAGCAGACCAACAATGATGAGGACGATAGCGATGCTTATGGTGGTTGCAACATTCACGTCGGTGGTTGTATTTGGCAGTGTCATTCGTTTCATCCAGATGCCAAGGAATGCCCAGAGAAGTACAAGGCTAAACGCAATGTCTTTCCGTAATGCAAGCATAAGAATAGTAAGAAGTGTTCCGATTGCGACAATAAGGATCGTCCAGGTTAATGGGTCAATACCAAAACCGTCCCATTTCACCGAAACAAGGAATGCGGTGACATTTGCGATAGTAGCAACCGTGATCCAACCAAGATACACGCTGAAAGGAACTTGGACGCAGAGTTTTTCTGTCATGGTGACGATCGATTTGCCGATATTGAGACGAATATAAATTGCTAGGAGTGAGAAGAGGAGGATGATCATCATGAGTAACGACAGACCGACATATTCGTAATGCCACAGGAAAATCCAAGCGCTGTTTGCGATACTGCTTAGGACGAATAAAAAGGTGATTTGTTGCAGAAACGGCATCTCTATTTCTTCTTTTTTAAAGAGGTCTCTTGCTTGGTACATCGCGAAGACAACCCAGAGGATGTAAATGATGCCCCAGATAGAAAAGGTGATACCTGCGGGTACGAATAAGTTTGGTAACGCGTCTGATAGTTCTTGGGTGGTTTTGCCATTGAGTGGAAGAATCACTGCTAGGGCGTTGACAATAATAGTTACGATCATCGCAAGGATGTTTCCAACCTGCAATAGTTTCTTTTTCCCTCGATGTATCATGCGTTATTCTCCTCACAAAAGAATCTCGTTCATCGAGATAAGCTTTATGGACTGTGTAGACGAAATTTTTTTTAACGAGGGCAGGCTGATAATCCATGTTTGGCTAAATACTGCTGATGGTACGCTTCTGCAGGATAAAACGTCGTTGCTTTTGTAATTTCAGTCATGATCTTTTTTTTGTATTTCCTTGATTGTTCGAGATTCTTTTTTGATGTTTCTGCTGCTGTTTTCTGTTCTAATGTATAGTAGAATATGACTGATCTGTATTGTATTCCGACGTTAGATCCTTGTCGATTCTTTGTTGTCGGGTCATGGATATCCCAAAACACTGATAATAGGTCATTGTAGGAAATCTTCGCTGGATCATAGGTCACTTCAAGAACTTCCACATGCCCGGTTTTATCGGAACATAAATCCTCGTAGGTTGGATTTTTCAGTGTTCCCCCCATGTACCCCACGGTTGTGGAGGTCACTCCTTTGAGGTGTCGAAATGCTTCTTCAACGTGCCAGAAACAACCTGCTCCAAACGTAGCTTTCTCCATACGTAATCTCCTTCTAGTTGCCTATTAAGATGTTTTCTTATTAATATTTTTGCCTATTTTCAGGGGAGTAATAATGTCATGTTAACAAAACAATAAAGAAATATATATATCATTGCTATTTCAGTATTGCTAGTAGGGATTCATCGTGAAAGAAGAAGACATAAAGATGTTTCTTGACGATTTCAAAAAAGCAGATATTACAAAAAAGCTGGACATGTGGTACTTCGCAGTCGAGCAAGAAGCAATCTGGGAAGAAGCTCTCTCAGAAATGTCCATGATTGCACAAGCAGCAAACCCGCAGAAAGGAAAAGTACTGGAAGAAGAATAAATGATGTGAGCACCAATGAATGAGGACGATAAAAAGGAGTTCGTAGAAGATTTCAAGAAAGGTGACGGGCCGAAACGCTTGGATCTTTGGGATTACGCACTCGCCCAGCAAGTAATCTGGGAGAACATTATCGCAGACATGCAGAAGATTGCGCATGAGCAAGGGGTTGACAAGGAACTTGATAAACTGATAGAAAATGATATGAAAGGTGTGGAATAAATCTTCGGTCTCCTATTTTTTTTAAAAGATTAATGAAAATAGTTTTTTTATATGATTGGCGTTGATTTCTGTTCATTGTAAGAAACAGAATCGTCTTTCTTGTCTGATGGAGTAAAAGCTTCAAGCGCTGTCTCCAATTCAGATTATCATGAAAGTGGTGGAGGAAAGATGGATTCGTTGGATGAGGCTCTATCCAGTCTGGATCATAGGCTGTGTCTTATTTATGGTCTTGTCTGTTACGATCATGATCGTATCACCAAAGGTATAGAAAGAATCAGTCAGTATCAGAGAAAAAGAGATAAAAAACGCTTAAAATGGAAGAGGGAGACTCATACCAACATTTTTATAAAGATATTCTTCTTTTGTAGAAATGGAGGAATTATCACATGAGAAATATATGGATTGTTTTGATTTGTCTAGTAATCGTGCTTCCTATCGCACAAGGAAATTCTCTTAACCACACTCGCTCAAATGGACAGAGTCCCTCTCGTGCTGATTTATTAGATGGAGGCTGGCTTGAGGAACGAGAGAACGTTACGATACTTCATGTGAATGGATCAAATTATCAAATGGGATACCAACATGGGTACCTACTGCGAGAAAAAGTTCAGGAAAATATTCGTGCGTTTTTGCACTTTGCAAACACTTCTATCTCATACGATGCGCTCCTTACCATGTGGGACACTATGGATGTGTATATTCCGCAGGAATGCAAGGATGAATTACAAGGGATTGCTGATGGCGCAAACATCTCATTTAACGATATCGCGGTGTCGATTGCAGCGATTGAATATGCGGATCATGGGTGTTACGGCATTGCTGCATGGGGTCCTGCTACTATTGATGGAAAATTGTATCACGCTCGGAGTTTTGATTTACCATCAACCATTCAAGATCCTGTGACCGGGAGGTATGCCCATGAAAATACAGTGCTTGTCGTCCGGAAACCAACCAATGGATCTGTTTCGTTATGTCCTTCAATTGCAGGATCGTTTCACACCGGTGGCGGCATCAATGAGCATGGGATTGCTCTTGGTATTCAAATCTGCTGGAGCAAGGATCAGACCTTTCAGGGAAATCCGTATCATTTCCGTGTTCAACAAGTCCTTGATTATGCGACAACCGCCGAAGAAGCGCTTCAGATTCTTAATACGAATCGGACACATGGGTTCAATTTTATTGTGTCGCAGGCAACTCCTGCAGAGGGTTTTGCGCTGGAACAGTCAGCGAATTATACCTACGTTGGATCCTATGATAATCCTGTCGAATCTACATCACCATTCTGGGCTATCGAACATGTGGTACGACGCACGAATGTATTTATCGACCCTACTATCGCAGCCACCCAGCGAAAACGCTACGACCCGACCGGGTTCATCGGATTTCTCAACCTGCTCCTGTATAAAAAAACCAATTGTCCGTTTTTTGCGGTCTACCAGCTTTATTCATCCGTGAGCAAAGGACTAAATATTTCCTGGGGCACCATGGATCTGAATGGGACCATGGCGGTGCTGCAAAACGGGTATCGTGCATCGGATTTTCCTCTTTTACGGTTGATTGAAATCTTGGGAAAAGGCACCGGGATGGCAGAGGCATGGAACCAATGGACCGCGTGCCCCGAAAACGGTGATATGGTCGTCAGTTTCGCTACCCATGACCAGATGGCTTATCAGACAGAACCCCATTATTTCAATCTCTATTCACTACTACAAGAACAACAACCATAAAAAATACATGAACGAGTATCTGTTCTTTTCATTTTTTCTCCATAGCATAATATACTTCATGTTCAATGCTTTCAGTCATGCGCGCTTCACGTATCGACTTGTTTGAATGGTTGCTTAAGAATGCCCCCAACACCACATATAACATC
>JAPKYG010000186.1 GCA_026394435.1 Methanobacteriota archaeon
AAGAGATTAAATCTCCTTAAAGATGATCAGAAAATACTCTTACCATTGATCGATAAGTCACAGTTTGATGATCTGGGAGTGTCTCTTCGGGATTGTGGTGTTTCTGAGAAGGATGCAGAAACGTTCGTTAGCGTTCTTCAGACATCAGAAATCAATGAGATTCGATCATTTATCGCTGACGATCCTGATGCAATAAAAGAGCTAAGCATCATGGAAACAATCTTTGGCTTACTGAAAAATGCGTTTCATGTTACCGAGTACGGAATAAAATTAAGCATTGTAAGAGGACTTGATTATTACAAAGGCTTAGTGTTTGAGATCGATGCACCCGTTCTTGGAGCAGAAAAACAGCTTTGCGGGGGAGGTTCATACGATCTTGTTTCCTTGTTTGGCGGCACCGAAGTCCCGACCTCTGGTTTTGCGATTGGGTTTGACCGAACAATCCTTGCTCTTGAAGCGGAAAGGTTTATGTTCCCTCCCTCAAAACTCGATGTGTACATCATCCCAGTTAACCCGGACATGATATGTACATCCATTGAGATTGCTCAACAATTACGAAGTCAAGGATTTTCTGTTGATTTCGACCAGCTCCGACGAGGCATAGGAAAATCCTTAAAATACGCTGACTCAAAACATGTAGAGAAAGTCATCATCGTTGGACCCAAAGAACTTGAGAAAAAAACCGTCACACTGCGAGACATGAAAATCGGAAATCAAGAAATAGTGCCAATCGCAGAGATTTGTGCAAAGCTTAAAAAAACCTAATCTACGAAAGGATTTTCTATGAAAAAACAAGTTTTTATTATTGATACCTCTGCGATTCTTTCAGGAAAACCAATTCGTTTTGACAATGTATCAATAGTCACAACACCTGCTGTTTCTGACGAATTGAGCCCTGGTGGACGAGACTTCCGTACATTCGAGTTACTGAAGGAAACAGGTCTTGCGATTCACGAACCATCAAAAGAAGCAATAAATCGTGTGAAAAAAACAGCACAAGAGACCGGAGATGACCGCAGACTTTCTTTTGCGGATATTGAAGTTGTGGCGTTAGCAATTGATGTCAACAAAGAACCTGACCAAGAAGCGACAATTTTTACCGATGATTATTCAATTCAAAATGTTGCTTCCACATTGCAAATCAAATTTCAAGGCTTCTCACAAAAAGGGATAACAAAAAAGTTTAAATGGGTCTCTCGTTGTCCAGGGTGCAAAAAACAATTTAGCGAAATAACAAAAATCTGCCCTATCTGTGGAACAATGACAAAAAGTTCACTGTTACATAAAAAAAACCTATGATTGTGTGAGCCCATGAACATCAAAAAAATGTTTATACAGTTTTGGAAAAGCGACAACAATAAGGTTTCGATTGTTCGAGATGTGGTTGTCGCGTTGCTTGCGGTGTTTGTTATTTTGATGATTTTGTGGGGGTATACGGGGCAATGGTTTGCCGCTCCTATGGTTGCGATTGAGTCCGGGAGTATGGAGCATCCGAATTCTCCGTTTGGTCGGTTGGGTACGATCGACGCGGGCGATATGGTTCTGGTGCAGAAGGTCTCGAAGATGAGCGATATTGTCCCGCATGGTGGCCTTATCAAAGGCGCTGAAGCGGAGAACGGCTGGCGATCCTATGGTGATTACGGTGACGTGATTATCTATAAACCTCTAGGGCGAACAGATGTGTCACAGATTATTCATCGGGCGATGTGTTGGGTTGACGTGTATAACAAGAACGGTCAGACCACTTATACTATCGTAGACTATGGAATTGACAATGCAACAAGTCTTACTATTCCTCAGTTAGGCTTATACAATCGTGATCCAGGATGGACTCACTCAGGTTTTCTCACAAAAGGAGATAATAATGAGGTGATTGACGAGATCACTGATATCTGCCCTGAGCCTGTTCAATTAAATTGGATATCAGGAAAAGCACGATTCGAGATTCCCTGGCTTGGTACTATTAATCTCTTTTTTGAGGATGTTCTTCACGGGAAAAATACGGTTGGGAATGTTCATGAGGATAGTATGATTTGTCTTGGAATCGTGATAGCGATTCTTGTTTCAATACCGATTATCCTTGATGTATATGATTATCTAAAGAAGCGGAAGAAACCGGAGCAAGGGTCGAATTGAACAGTCAGTAATGCTGTTCTCTGTCTTTTTACTCGCTCTTCTATTTTCTATAGCGAATGGATACTGATAATGGATCATTTTTTGAATATCGTTTCAATCATTTTAAGTGTGCCTTTTTAGGCAATCGTTTCTCTGCAAATAAAATATTTGCATCTCTGAAATTTACGAATTTATCTAAATCGATACAGAAATATCAATGGTAATGAAAAATAAAAATACTATTGAGAAAAGTGTGCAACCTATTTGTTACATTCTCGATTTCATTTGCTCTTCTAAAGGGTGATGATACCTCTTTTTATATCAGGTGAAACCTTCATAGGTTCAGAGTGGTGTATCAGATTTTCTCTTAGGATATTCATCAGCGTCATATACTTCCCATTCAACAAATTCTTCACTTTCAGCAAGTATCATCTGCGCGATTTTTTTCTTTAATCCAATTTTCATGAGGTCCTTTACGCTTGCTTCCCGTAACTTTTCTATTGAGGTATATCCACATTTTAAGAGAAGATCTGCGGTCTCTTGATCAATACTATCAAATCCAACAAAGATATCAATCCGTTGTACTTGGCCAGAAAGTTTTTCCTTAACGATTTCTTCTTCTAAATGTAAATCCATTTTCTTCCTGGCTTTCTTCTCTTCAATCGCTTTTAATTTCCGTTCTTCTTTCTCTGTTTTTTCCCGCTCTTTATCCCTCTTACGTTCAAAAGTCTTAAGTTTTCGTCGTTCTTTTGTCTCTGCAGCAATTCTTACTACGTCATTTTTCTGTTTCTGTTCCTCCGCTTTTTTACGTTCGTCTCCTAGTCCTGTTTCCTTTGCTGTACCAATGCTATCAAGTTCACTTAAACGCTTCTTCTCCTTCTTCTGTTCAAGTTCCTTCAGTTTTTGTTCTTCTTTCTCCTTC
>JAPKYG010000075.1 GCA_026394435.1 Methanobacteriota archaeon
CGTTTAATTCGATGGTTATGCCTGGTAACGGTGTGTCGTTAGCAGGTTCGTAGGAACCATTGTTGTTATTATCTTGATAAACAAAACCTTCCAGGGTTGAAAGGCTCACATTGATATTGAAATTGCGTGAATATTTCGAACCGTTGAGACGCATGGCTTCTGCGTCCGTCACTGGAGAATATAACGTATTATTGGTCTGGTTGAATCTTATACTCTTTAGCAGAACATCCCCGACGGATAATTGTAGCGTGATATTACCAGCTGGCGAAATCAGACTGAAGTTTCCTTTTTCATCGGTAAAGGTATTGTCGTGAAGCATGCCATATTTATCATAGATGCCGATTTGAGCGAACATTGTAGTGTTGTTACATTTGACAGACCCATTAAGATACGCACCCTCATAATATTTTGCGATAATAACTGCATGTCGACTTTGGGTGTAGAGATAAGGAGAGATATATTCAAGTGCGAAATGTTTAAGCCCCCAGCAAGGCATGGAGTATTCTGGTGCCTGATAATTCCCTTGTTGATCTTGTTGTAGATATTGGAGAGGAACCCCAAGATACGTTCGATAGAACATGGTGTTGAAATAATCTTGTTTGTTAACGGTTGTAGTTCCTGTGACGGCGATACGGTTCCGCTGCGCCTGGGGCATTTCGTTGAGTTCTTTTGCCGTCCATTGACCGTCAGGGCCCTTGGATCCATCTGTGTTTACTGAATAACCCGTGTATATGACTTGGATGAAATCGTCCTCAGGGTTGTGAAACTGTTTTCCGGCGGTTCTAAGCGCGGTTAAGACGTTGCTTTTATCGCCAAGGAATGCGAAGATATTGAAAATCTGCTCGTCATATCCTTCCACCCCGTAGTACCGAATGCTGTAGCCAGTGGCTTGTTGGATATCATGGTATAACCAGGTGATTTGTTCATCGGTTAGGGTATCGTTCAGGAGTTGTACGATATCGTGATAATAAGCGTTTTCAGGATATTGCGCTCCCACGAGCAGGGTCTTGCTCAGATTAACGTCATATTCTGCTCCGATTGGTTTCTTCTGCGAAGGAGAAAGCGCGGGATTGATCATCCATGAAGTTATTTCGGTTGTATTGTTATTCCCAAGATGTTTCTGAAGTGCGGTGATGACTGAATCGGAGAAGGCCATGTCGTTGTTATCTTTTCGATTTCCTTCCAATAATCGGACGATCCAGACTGCGACTCCTTGTTTTTCACTTTTTGCGGTATGGAAATTAGCAGCAGGTGGAATTCCATCTTGGAAGTTGTCAGCGACGGTCGGATGTGCTCCAACCGCAACTTCGTAGAATCCGTAGTCCCACCAGGAGATATAACCAGGTCGTTTTGATGGATCCGCGATGTTTGTGTCTTGCTTGTTTAACCAAGAATACGCGGCGACCCAGTATTGCTCTTTGTAAGAGCTAGAGCCGAATGCAGAGGAATGATTTTCTCCGAAGAAATCATATTTCAAATTACTCGTACCATTTTTTGATGTAGCTGATGGTACCGCCGCATCGAGTGCAAGGTATCCATTAGGTATCAGGATGAGGAAGGCTACAAAGAGAACACCGAAGAGGTGGTAGATTTTCACACCTTTTCGAATGCCGCGGATACCACCGCCTGCGTTCCTTATGTTTCGTGCCATTTGTTTGTAGTCAATCTTACTAATCAAAAACCAAATAATCCAACCTGCCAGAAGAGCAATGAGGGGCACCATGTCGTTAAGGAAACGACCAGCGGTTGATGTCAACCAGATGTCGATGACGAATAACGATAGGATGAGGAGGTAGTCTCGTCGTCCTTTCTGTTTCACATATTGATAGATAAGAAACACAAAACCAGCCCAAGCAAGCCAGTACAACGCAGGGCCGTACGACATCACGGTTCGGCTCATATTATAGGTCCCTGCCTCTGCGATCGTAAGAGATACCTTTGACCCATAAATCCCGGCGCCATAGAGGATATTCGAGATTGCTGTTAAAGGAGAAAATATTGAGAACGTCTTAGGATTGATATAAACGATATAGAGAAAGGCTGCAACAGCAGCTCCAATACCGGCAATTACCGGATATGAAATGATCCAGGGTATCTTTTTTCGCTTGAAGAGGATGCAGACACCACCAAAGACTGCTACTCCAAGCGCTAAATAAAAAGGAAGGTCTAAGAGGACACCGCCTGCGAATGAGACAGGCCATGAAACAAAAAATCCAGTGAACAACGCGATGGCGATGCTCATAACGAATCGCGCTTCAACTTTATTGGTGAAAATATCTATTAAAAGTTGAACAACTGCATAAATGGTGATAACGGTGTAGAGGAATTGCGCTTCTACCCAAACCATAGAGAGAGCCGCAAGCGGGATTCCCGCAAGGAGTGCGTAGAGAATTGAGCGTTTCGTGTCTTTTTCCTTGATACTTTTAATTAAAAAGAGGAAGGTGAGGAAATATAAGAGCAGGTTGAATGAGTCGTGATCAAACAGACCATACGCAGAACCATGCCCTGAGCTAATATGAATAGGTATGATAGCAATAAGGAGCGCAGCGATAAGTCCGGCTTTCTTCCCGAATAAGATTTTCCCAATGAAATACACGGGGAAGACGAGCAAGGCACCAAATAACGCAGGGATAAACTCCATTGCGTACCCGATTGCATTTGCTTCACTCATAAAAGGGACAAGGAGTTTACTGAAACCGATCGCAGACATGACGAGTAACGGAGCACGGCCTCCTGATTTCCCAAATGGATAGGCGAGCAGGGGATCGTTAGAAGAGAAGAAGGGAAAACGCCCAGTTTGTGTAGTATTATCAACGAGCCGCATGTTATAGTACGGGTCAGGGCCAGATAAATAGAACGTATCGGTCATGGTTGTTCCTGATGGGTTCATATTGACGTTTGATACGATGTTGAAATAGGAGTTCATGAATAAAACTAAGAAGAAAATTGCTATAAGTGATACTCCAATCCACCAGTTTTTATTGAAGCGAAATCGCTTTCGTTCCGAGGCGTTTGCTACGGTCGCCGATTGTGGAGTTGGAGCTGTTTCTGATTGCATTGGCATTTTAAATTGTGCTCTTTTCCGCATACGTTTCACCCTAGGATGATTACAACCGTAAATCCATGGTCTTATAAATAACTTATCTCCAAAAGAATCTCCTTAATTTTTAATGTGTGGGAGCGTTTTTAAGAGGATTTCTGCGATACAATCTGCGGCACTGACCTTGCTGAACTCAGTTTCTATCGTGTCCGTTGAAATAATTTCATCGCAGTCAGCGGACAAAAGTTTTTCTTTCGCACCACCGATAAATAATCCATGGGTACATGCAACCGAGACTGTTTTAGCACCTTGTTTCTTTAACTCTTTAATGGAATTGGCCATGGTGCCGCCAGTGGAGATAATGTCATCGATGATAGCGACGTGTTTGCCACGTGCATCAAGTTTTTTTGGTGTTATTTTAACGGTGGTTTCATCGATGCGTATTTTCTCCAAATAATCGTACTCGCAGTCGATGAGTGCCGCTGCTTCTTTGGCTCGTTCTTTTGCCCCTTTATCTGGTGCAAGTATAAAATCGATGTTTTTTTCTTTAAGATACTGAGCGATGGTTGAAACCGCGGAACAGCTATATGCAGGAACTGAAAAGAATTTCAGAATATGCTCCTTATGCGGATCAACAGTGATAACACAGTCAGCATGTATGCTGATGTGCTGTGCGACAGCTCTTGAACTGATTGCTTCGCCTTCCTCGAATTTTTTATCTTGTCTGCTGTACCCAAAGTAAGGAAGGACGACCGTGATTTTCTTTGCGCCTGCGTCATGAACTGCGTCCTGCATGAGGAGGAGTTCAACAATTTTTGGATCAGGATATGCGGTTTGAACAATCAGGACGTCCTCACCTGAAATGTCATCTAACACGCGGACGTAAAATTCATCGTCAGGAAACCGTTTGTATGTTGCCTGTAGAAGCGGCTGCTGAATTTTGTTCGCAAGATTTCTTGCAACGTTTTTTGCTGAGGTTCCCCCAAGTACGTACATAATGCGACATCGTAAATGGTCGATGTCTTTTTAGTGATTTCGTAAGAAAGTTTTTATAAGAGTTTTTGCTTAATTCCTTAGAAGTGAGTGGATGAGATGCGGCGACATCTATTAATACAGATGTTTATGGTTATTCTTTTATTGATATCTGTCGTTTTCGTCTCTACGACAACCGCAGAAAACACATCAGAGACTCAAGTTGAAGCAACGATTATAAGCACCTTTGAGACAGGATCGCAACTGAGTGTCCGTGCCCAAATGATTGTTAATCGCATTAGTAATATTTATGAGACTACCTTCACAAGGCAAATGATTGAAACAACGACAGACTCTGATGCTCTTGCGGTTATTAAAAATCAACTCCACCTCCTTGTGAAAAACCAAATCGAAGAAACATTTCAGAATGCAGACGTTTCTGCAATCACAAAAAAACCAACCTATGAGAAACCGTATTTCATTGATGAATTTCGCGTGAATCTCACTGCTTCTTTCTTTCACTACAATGGTTCTATGAATCTGACGAATTTCATCAATGGCGTACTGGATATGGGTGCTACAGTGACTTATCATTTTAATGTACACGCGGAACAAGGGTGGAACATTACCTATACCTATGTGCTTCCAAGCACAACGACTCTTACATATGCCAATACCGCAGAAACCAACCCTATTACATGGGTTGTACGGAATTGGGATGGAAATGATACAGGAAAAGATGCAACGTTATCCACGCAATCGAAAAACCCGACAACACCGGCTTCAGAGACTGAAGATATTGCCCTTGAATTTACCTTAGATACCAGAACAGTAGACGATATCAGTTTTTCCGATTCTATTGTTGTGAAAAAAATGAACATCTACAGTTATACTGTTGTACCTGAGTTTATCACCGGGTTAGGCATTATACCAGCCGATGGAGTACGATTATGTATCGATAGCGGACTGTTTTCCTGGGCAGACCTGCTTGAAAAAACAATTCGACCGATCGAACAACAGACCACTCCGTTAATTGAGAATTCCTCTTTTCAACAAACCCTTGGCCTTTCATTTACCTGGGATGATGAAAGCACCACTAATTGTTCAACCCCGTACAACATCACCCATATGGATGACACACCAGCGATACGGGCCAACTTCAAAGACCCTGATGTAAATCTGCAGATTTGCCACATACCAGCCAGAGCATTCTTTGGATTGATAAATGCAGGGGCAACCGCATCGATCTCAACTGTGGATGTAAACTTTGGTTCAGGGCTTGACGGAATCATCCACCCCTATTCCATCATTTTGCGTCTTCCAACAAACATCTCTCTTAACGGAGACAATGTATATACCTGGAATAAAACGACACCTATCACAGGGACATTTCTCTCAGGGCTTCAACCGACACCTCCGTACACAGAAGAACATATTGAGACACGCGTTGAAATCGAGCTGTTGAAGATGGATTTGAACATCCCGAGTGTTTTCACTGGAAAAACCGAGTTAACGGCATCTACTAAGATGAAAGAAGATGATCGACTCTACGTGATCCGCCGGGATGGCGAGATTTCCTTTTCCCCGAAAATAAATATGACATTTTTGAATTCAGATTCTTTCCGTCTTTGCACCGAAGAAAACGTCTTTAGTGAAAGCCAGATAAACTCGTTTCTCTCGCAGAAAACAGATATTTTTCAACAGCGGTTGTCCGAGATCTTCCATGGACTGCGTGTGAAGGGCATAATCGACAGAAAAATTTTTTCCAACTCACTTGTATGGGATGGAGATATCTCCGCGATGGATAATGTTGTACCTGTCGTGGTTTCCAATTATGCAAATGAGGTTTACGCAGTCGGATTCAATGTTTCGTTATGGCCTACTGAGCTTACGCTTGCGCCGCAACGGTTTACCCTCCAGGGCGTGGAAAACCAGACCATGACGTACCGGATTATCTTCCCACGAGGTATTACGGTCAACGCGAGTGATAGTGCCGGGAAGCCTCTTATCACAGGGAAAACAAATGATGGGCGAGATTATGTTGAGCTTTCTTTTGATGCGGAGTCAGCAACGCAATCAACAGTCCTCACCTGCGTTTTGAATGTATCACCCGTGTATGTCCTCGGATTATTTTTACCCTGCATTCTTGTCTTTATCTTGTTGGTTGTTCTTGTGGTCATTATTTATTTAATACGGAAAAAGAGAGGGGGGTTACGGAGAGGGAAAGGAAAACTCTTCGAACCTGAGGATAACGAGCCGTCTGATTACGGAGGGCAGGCTTACTATGTGCCGCCTCCACCGCCGTCGACAAAGAAGAAAAAATAACCTTATTTTTTTGTGCGTTTCAGCATCGCCGGGGCAAGAGACAGCAGAGAAGGTGATGTTCTTATAAGTGGTAGAGCAAGCCGTGAGGGGTAATCGATATCTCCGTGGGTGTTGATGACGTCGATTGTTTTTTGGTTGTTCAATTTTTCTAGATATTTGACGAGTTGTTCGTCGGTGAGGCTGGTGAACATTTTTCTGAATCTCATGCCAAGGAAGAGTTCCCGTCCGATTTCTTTTGTCCATTTTCTGTGATAGTGTTTTAGAAATTGTACATCGAATTGTTGTTTTTGTAACGATTCTTCAGCGACAATGGCGCATTGTGCGGCGCAGAATAACCCGGGGTAGATGCCGCCGCCTGATGTTGGTTTAACCTGTGCTGCTGCATCTCCGACGAGCATGACGTGGTCATCAACGGTTTTTTTCAGTGGACCTAGAGGGATCACCCCACCGAATCGTTTCATGACATTTGTGCCTTGTAAAAGTGGTTGCTGAAGCAAGGCGGTAAAATAGTGTTGGAGTGGATGGTTGCTTTGTTTTCCGATACACAGTCCGATGCGTGCGGTGGTGCCGTGTACGTTTGTAGGGATGATCCAAGCAAAGAAACCCGGGGCAACGATACGTCCTACGAAAATATGGACAAAACGAGGGTCGAGCGCGGTATCAGAAAGTTCAGCGCCGATTCCTTGCAACATTTCGATTGGGTGTGGGAATCCGAAGATTTTTCGTATGCTTGAATAGGGTCCGTCTGCACCAATGAGGATGTTACATCGAACCGTTAGGGTTTGTTCATCTTTTTGTATGGTGAGTGTTATGTGATTTTCTTGTTTTTTAGCGGAAACAACTTTGTATCCTGTGAAGAGGGAGACTCCAGCGGAATGTGCGTTCTGAAAGAGTGTTTCATCAAATCGCTTTCTGTTGATCACCAGCCCATGAACAGTTTCCCCGCCAATGGTTAGGGTTGCTCCTGCGGGGCTGTGAATATGTGCGCCGTATATTTTGTTTTGAACTAGTCCTATTTGAGAGCATTTGGTGATATCAAAGACTCTTTGGGTGACTAACCCTGCGCAGTGAACTGGCTCCCCGATTGTTCTGTGTTCTTCAAAAACAGCGACATGTCTTCCTTTTGACGCAAGTTGTTCTGTAACAAAGCACCCTACCGGCCCTCCACCAGCAACAGCGATATCGTACTCGTCCATTGATTCTCAGAATATCACCAAAGATTTATAATAAAAACGGTATTACAGGGCCCCCATGGTTTCTAAAATCAATATTTTGCTGCTCACGTCGGAATATCATGGTGGCATATTCTTTTTTAGCAAGAAAAAAGAAACCACTGAAACGAAGAAAAATATCGAGAACGCTGATTCATCGATGATCTGTAAGTTTGTGTTGGATGGTACGGGTAAAAAAATCGGGGAAAGCGTTTCCATTGATCATGATGTATTGATTATTAAATCAGGCTATCGGTTTTTAGGTGTTCCTCTGAAACATGTGGAGTCAGGAGAAAAAACCCTAGTGGTGAAAGGTCTCCTTGATTTTACAAAAGCTTATGAACTGGGTGAGAAATGGCGGAAGGAATCGTATCGTGAGATGAATGAGCATGCTTGCCCAGAAGAAAAATCAAAGCGACTTTGAGTACAAAATGGTGATTGTTACTCGTTCGGATCTTTTGCTTTCTGCAGGCAAGCTTGCTGCGCAGGTGTCTCATGCTGCGGTGACGTGTACGCTTCTGGCTAAGAAAAACAAACCTGAGTGGTTTGCGAAATGGCAGCGAGAGGGGGCAAAAAAAGTCGTGGTTAAGGTGGAGACTCTTGAGGAGTTTTTTCCGTTGAAAGAGAAAGCGGAGACGCTTAGGATTACTACGAATATTGTGACTGATGCAGGGCATACGGAGATACCGGAAGGAACACAGACGGTCCTTGGGATTGGTCCTGCGCCAAGTAATTTAATTGATCAGGTGACCGGTGAGTTGCCGTTATTATAAGATGTGTTAAGACATTTAATAAAATATTATCCAAAATATTAAAACTCTTTCAACGTTCTCTGCCGGTTATCCGGTAACACAACTTTTCGTTCGACTTCTCTCCATTCCAAATCATTCTCCTCAAGAAGTTTTTTCACCATATCAGGGACACGTGGCGCACAAAGAATCCCGCGCACCTTCGGCTCCTTTCTACCCTTTTTGATGTCTTTGACATATATGCGGAGCTGATGTACGGAGCTAATCGTCGCCAGGCTTCGTTTCACCTCGATGACCACTGGCACATGATCTTTATCAAACCCGTAAAGATCGATTGACCCTGTTTTTACTGGCTTTTCACGTTTCACGATCCGAAGGCCTTCTTCGATGATACGAGGGTCACTGACAATCTGGTTTACCACATCGACCTCCATACCAGCGATGATCAGGTTTGCGCGGTCCACAAGCGAGGTCGCAGTCACTAGCTTCAGCTGACGGAAGGTGACCTTCATTTTCTCAGTGGGGCGGAGGTGCCTGCAATTGAGAATGAGTTGGTCATCCTTTGTTTTGAATTCGGTGATGCTCCCGGTAGGCTGCCAGTTCACCGGCTCCCGCATCACTGGTTGATGCACGAGCACGGTGCCATCCTGCTTAATCATGACGAGACGTTCTCCCCAATCTAGTAACGACCGTGCACGTCCCTGATAATCCACCATGCATTCACCCATGACCAGCAACATGGTTTTCTCTGGTTTTGAGGTGTGATGCTCTTTGATAAAATGTAATGCATCGGATGCAGAGGGATGAAGAACCGTGTTCATGAATTAACTCCTCAATACATCAGGAACTTGAACACCACCTTAGACGGTGAGCCGTGCTTGTCCTTTCATCTTATAGTTCGCAAGCTCCTTGAACATGTCATCTTCCTGAAGAACGGTCAGTAAATCTTTCGAGGAAGAAGACGAGGACATCTGAATCTCCGTCGTCCGCCCATGCCGTCCTTTGGAAATCACGCGGGCGGTGATAATACCAAGCATATCAAGCTCAGAGATAAGATCCGCGGTTCTCCGCTGTGTCAAACAGTTATACCTCGCTTTCTTGCATAGTTCTCTATAAATATCATAGACCTCGCCGGTCGTCAGCGCCCGTGTTGTCCCTGCTTTTTTGTTTTGTTTATCCAGCAAAATAATCGAATACAGAATGAGTTTTGATTGGTTCGGCAGGGTGCGGACGACTTCGGTGACACGATCAAGCTCGATTTTGTTTTGCGCGAGGCGCACATGAGACCGAGTTATCTTGGGGACTTTACCACGTTCCGCAAGCTCCGCAGACACCCGCAGGAGATCCAGTGCACGACGGGCGTCCCCGTGTTCCTGTGCAGAGAGCGCGGCGCATAACGGAATCACATCATCCTCGATGACGCCTCTTTTCAACGCTGTTTTGATCCGAGCACGTAAAATATCCTGGAGTTGCTCTGCGTCATA
>JAPKYG010000205.1 GCA_026394435.1 Methanobacteriota archaeon
AGTATACAGACGCTAACGGAACTATTGTAGGGTTTGATATTGATATGATAAGATGGATTCTCGAACGTGAGAATTATACAGTGGAAGTTCGAGATATTGGATTCGATTTCCTGATACAGGAATTGCAAGATGGAAAAATTAATGTAATTACTGCAGGGCTCTCTATAGATGATGAAAGAAAAGAAAAAGTGGATTTCAGCGATCCTTATTATAAAGCAGATCAATCTGTGCTTGTGAAGAAGAATTCAGGTATAAAAATAAACAACACAAATGATCTTAAGAATCTAACAAAAATAGGTGCTCAAACAGGGACTACAGGGTGGAAATGGGTAAAGAACAATGTTGGTAACGATTCCGTAAAAAGCTACCCCTACTATACAGACGCTGTTCTTGATTTAAAGACTGGTCCTGATCGAGTTGAAGCTCTTGTTCTTGATCAGCCTGTGGCAGAAGCATATGCGAAAACAGGTGATCTTGAGATTGCATTGACCATTTTTACAAATGAGTCATATGGTATTGCTGTCAAAAAAGGAAACACCGAACTGCTACAGATAATAAACCAGGGATTAGCAGAATTAAAAACATCAGCAGAATGGGACAATCTTATAAAAAAATATTTTGAGTAAATAACCAGGACAACGAAGTGATAGAGTGGGACTCGAGACCATCGTTACATCACTGCCTCGTTTATTGGATGGTCTCAGAGTAACCATTGGTCTTACTGTATTTGCTGTTTGCCTTGGTACAATACTAGGGCTCCTACTAGCTCTAGGTCGTTCCTATGGAAAACGGGCACTCTCTTTGTTTATTAATCTTTATGAAAAAATTTTCCGAGGTATCCCGCTGCTTGTTATCATTTTCATTATCTATTTTGGACCATCCCAAATTGGATTTAACCTAGACCCATTTTCAGCAGCAATCCTTAGTCTTGGGTTAAGAAGTGCCGCGTATCAAGCACAAATTTTCCGAGGTTCTATAGAATCCATTCCAGAGGGACAAATATCTGCATCATACTCCCTCGGTATGACGAAAATAAAAGCGATACGATATGTCATCCTCCCTCAAGTTCTTAGACTCTCGATTCCCGGTTGGTCTAACGAATTCACTATCCTTTTAAAGGATACATCAATTGCAATTAGTATCGGTGTTATTGAGTTGATGAGACAGGGGAGATATATCTATGTACGCGAACCAGATCTTGCACTTGCTATCTTTTTACTAATCGCATTCATTTATTTCCTTTTAGTTATAACAACCAATAAAAGTCTAAGCTATCTTGAGAAAAAATACCGTATGGCAGGTTACCAAACGGAGGCTCATCGATAAGGAGAGTTTTTCTATGCACATGCTTGAAGTAAAAAATATTCATAAATCCTATTGCAAAGTGGAGATTTTAAAAGGCGTCTCCTTTACTATGGAAAAAGGTGAAACGAAAGTTATTATTGGACCAAGTGGAACAGGAAAAAGTACGCTTCTTCGCTGCATCAACCAACTCAGCCCGCCTGATAAAGGCGAGGTGTGGCTAGATGGTGAGGAGGTTACGAATCCGAAAACAAATATCAATAAAATCCGAGAAAAAATAGGGTTTGTCTTCCAGGACTTTAATCTCTTTAACCATCTGTCTGCGTTACGAAATATAAGCATTGGTTTAGAAAAAGTAAAAGGAATCGAAAAAGAAGAAGCACGCAAAAGAGCATTAGAGGAGCTCCATCGAGTGGGATTAGACGCACAAGCACAGCAGTACCCAGCACAGCTCTCAGGTGGACAGAAACAGCGAGTTGGAATCGCGCGAGCATTGGCAATGGATCCCGATATCATCTTATTCGATGAACCCACCTCAGCACTTGACCCCGAGCTTATCGGTGATGTCCTTGATGTTATGAAATCTTTAGCAGGTAAAGTAGCAATGCTGGTGGTTACCCATGAGATGGGGTTTGCACGAAACGTTGCTGATGAGATTATCTTCATGGAAGGTGGTGTTATTGTTGAACAGGGCCCGCCAAAAGAGATGTTTACGAATGCAAAATTAGCGCGAACGAGAGAGTTTCTTGGGAGAATCGGTGCGTTATATGGCGAAGAAGAGACAGGAGGATAAATGGCAACTGATTTTGGTCAATTCTTCCTGAATTCACTGCCAAATCTTCTGAATGGGTTAGGATACACACTTCTCCTTACCTTTATTTCAATTGCCGTTGGTTTTTTCTTAGGAATTGCCCTTGCGTTAGGTCGTGTCTATGGGAATAAAATCATTAATGGATTCTGTGTTGGATACATCGAACTGATCCGTGGCACGCCACTCCTTGTACAGTTATTCATTATTTATTTTGGTCTTCCTTCTGTAGGAATTATCTTTTCACCACTTCAGGCAGCCTTAATTGGATTAGCTATCAATAGTGGGGCATACCAAGCTGAGTATCTGAGAGGATCAATACAATCTGTTGAATCTGGTCAAATGACAGCGGCTCGGTCTCTAGGTATGAATAAGCTTCAATCGATTCGACATGTTATCCTCCCTCAAGCCTTACGTATCTCTATTCCTGCCTGGTCAAACGAATTCATTTATCTATTGCAATATTCTTCAATTGCGTATATCATCCAAGTCACGGAGTTAACGGCAGAAGGGAAATTCATCGCCGCGCACACCTTCCGATACCTTGAGGTGTTTGCGATGATTGCAGTCATCTATCTTGTCTTAACGATCGTATCTACAGAAATCATTGACAGGATAGCAAAACACCTAAGTATCCCTGGAATCGGTGCAGCAAAACGCGTAAGTCTGAGAGACATCTAAACCATTTTTTTTAAAAAACAATTCTCTCCTCAGGGTAAAATGTGAGATACTAAGATAGAGACTCTTACTGATCAACCATTTCTGGTAAAATTGTTGTAATACGAGATTCGGTAAGTGAAAGTAAAAACCCAAGAAATCCCAAGAAAAGATCAGTGACAATAAAACCAACAAGCGACAACACTAGAATCTGTTCTCCCGCCACTTGGAAAAGCGTCGTAAAAATAAAAATAGCGGTAAACTCCCTTGTTCCTAACCCAGCAAACGTGATCGGGATAAAACCTGCTGTATTTGCAATCGGAAATAGTAAGAGAAACGCAAAATACGGAATCTGAAGTCGTAATCCCAATAGAATCATATATTCCTGTGAAAACACGATTATCCAGGTAATAATACCTAAAACATAGGGGATGATCATCGTTTTAAAACGAGGAAAGTCAATGTAGAATGTATCAACAAATGCGTTAAAATGGGGTTTGATCTTTTTTGGAATGAGATAGTTGATGATGATTCTGAAGAATTTTTCGCCACGATCCTTCTTTGTAAAATACACACACAAAAGGGCAAAACAGAGGATCCACACAATTGTGATCGGAAGTAATTCCGGAAGCGTTCCGATCACTAGTAAGGCTCCGATAATCATCATTCCATATAGCGAGAACGAATGAACAAAGGTCTCAATAATGGTATTAATAAAGAGTTTCCCAAATGGTTCGCCGGTTTTTTCTTTTAGGTACGGGACGCGCATCAACTGCCCATAATATCCTGGGGTGATACTCCCGTAGAATACGCCAATGAGATAGATTTTCAGGGAATAGAAAAACCCAACGGTTATCTTTTGTTCTCGCAAAATTATTTGCCATGTAGCGTTTCGGATCAAAAGAAGCGGGATGGTAAGGAGCAGAGCGTACACAATAAATATCGGCTCGATGGAGAGAAACGCGGTAATGATTTTATGCACATCAAGCGAGTAGATAATGTAGGCAAGAATAATAAGTCCAATAAATGGAAGAACGAGTTTTGCTTTATTCAGAAGGTTCTTCGCCATGGCAGATAGGTGAATCACCATTTTACTTTTATGGTTTATTCACTGAATGAGTATAGTAGTGCTGATGAAAACAGAAAAAAATGAGATGGTGTCTGTTCTCATTTAATCCGATGGTTTCCTTAGCATATGCGAATAACTCGTAAGACAAACGGACCAAGGACAAAACCCATTCCGTTCCATTTCTCTGCGTACTTGACATTTACCTTGATGGAAATTTTTCCGAACCCAAGAGGGGTCTTTTCTGGTTGTATGATTGTGATATTTCCAACACCAAGAGATGCAAAAGAGCCTTCCGAGGATATGTTGATAAACCCGAACAGTCCACCACTAATAGAGATGCTCCAGGGGATATTGCTCACTGGTACCTCCCCGTTATTGAGAATGGAAGCTTGAACGACCCCCATACCGCCTTTTATGCCACTGATGCTCAGCTGAGGCTTTTGTTCTGATGTATCCACGAATGCAACCGCAGGATCCCCAAACAGGTTAGTCTCATAATAACACCAGCGCATGCAGGACCGTTGAATCAGGAAGAGGTTGTCTTCTTTGGAGTCATGATTCGCTCTCCCAATTTCTTTTATATTTTCTCCAAAGACCGCGTCCCAGAACTGCCGGTGGTATCGTTGTGAGTCACCATCGGTGCTATAAGACCAGAAAAATCCGTATCGTGCGTTCCAGATCCCCGCAAACGCACCATGGGTGTTTTTCACGGTGAAATACTCCGCAATGCAATCCCCGCCTTCAGGATTGTCAAATCCACCTGACATGCACCCTTGTGAGTACACGAAACAGAACTTGTCATTGTTGGTAAGTCCATTGACATCCCCCGTGTTCATTCTCATGTTATAATCGTAAGAAGCATGTCCATCATGGTTGATCAGATGGACACCGTTGTTAATCCGGTTGATTATTTCTTCTTTTGGCCATCCTGTACCCCACGGATTATTCGGGTCAAAACCAGGGTAATTCTCGTCATAGAGCTTATCGATGATATAAGAACTGGCTGGTATTCCAACGGTAGTAAAACCGTTTTCGCTTGATCCATTGATAAGTTGGTTGAGGGTAGTTCCCGCAAACGAGGCGATCCCATAGTCGCCGAGGTACTCACCAGCAAACGTGGCATCGCCAAGGTAGGTTTCACCCGGTGGACGAGAAAGATACTCAACCGTTTTCGAAACGAAATTATCCACCTCATCTGTATTATCTACACATGCACGACCGACGAACACCTCTGCGATAAGATCAACATCACGACCATTCTCTCCATCGTGTGGCTCGCCCCATTTCTCATCTCCATCGTAGTTGTAGGTACCGTCAAGACACGCGTAATACAGATCGGCAGGCATATCGGTTTCATACGGAGTGACGTTCTCATCCATTCCTTCAACCCACAGCATTTTCGCAGGGACAACATCTGCATCGCCACCCAACAAGACGTAACGAATCCCCAATGTTGTGTAGACTGTTCTGATATAATCTCTGATGTTCTCCGGTGTATTTCCACCGACATCCGAAAGGGTTCGAATGATTGTCCGGGTGCCCGTAGCATTGTGTTGTACTGCGAGTGGTATAAAACCACTTTTCAAACTATCCGTCGTCAGAATCAAGAGATCACACTGATCAGATACCATCTTATGTGGTGAAAGCTGTTGATAAGTGCCTCCGACTGCCGGGTTATCAATTTTCGTAAGTAGGTCATTGCTATCTTGAGGAGAACTACGGTACAGCGAATTCTCAAACGTTTCTTTTTCTAAGGTAACCGTCACTTTCATTGTGGGGTAATAGAACAGATCTCCTATAAGAGGGATGTATTGCACTGGATGAAGCATCAGCACAAGAATTGAATACCCTCGGAACTGATACACACCGACTTCGGAAAATAAATGACCAGGGAACAGAGTATCCGACGTATACACTGCAGTGTCTGGTGTGGGGGCCGCATCAACAGCATGTGGTGTAAGCGGAATCGATTTTCCACACGGAACTATCTTAAACCCTGAGCCAACAAATGTTTTCTCACCGTTAATCACGATGGTATCGACTTTCGTGTTGGGTGGAAGCAGGAGATATGCTCCTTTTGTCGGTAAGAATGGTTCGCCAGGGTTCCCACAACATGGTGCGTTTTGAAGCAGTATTTGATCATAAACATCATTTTTAATCGATATTTTTGAGAAGGTCAGCGATTGAAATGAATATGTCATTGCAATAGAATCAGTGGGTTCTTCTTGAGTCGCTAGCACCATACCAGAGAACGAGGTGATAAGTAATATAAGTGATATAAAAACAACTTTGCTACTTCCCCTTACCATGTTATCGTATTTTTTCATATATTCCCCTTCTATATTATTGAGCCGTAAATTTAAATACTTATCTGTTACAAGGTATTGGTGTGCAGTTCATTGAGAATGATTTCTGCAGTCCATTTCGCAGCATTGCCTGCAACACTGGTGCATTTATCGACATGCGCACCAGCTTTTTCAAACGCCTCGTAATCCTGTTTATTTAGGAGAACGTAGCTTCGTCCGAAAAGCTTTTTTTGAACATCGCAACAGAGTGGAGATCCGTACTCCTCGATAAATTTATCATACAAAAGTTTTGTGTATTTAAACACAAGTCGTTTTTTTTGTCCCTCGGTAAACTCCTGGTAGGTTCTTCCTACAAGAGAACTGATAGCAATCATCCCACCAGCTAGTGCTCCACATGTGCCTTTTGACGACAACGCGGTACCACCAGTCAGTCCCTGAGCTGCCTGGAAAATACTCTCATTCCCCGCATCAAGCGTTTCTTTCAAGGCAGCGAGCACGCATTGCGGACAACTCCCTAGTTTTGCTTCATATTGGAACGCAAGATCATATGCTTGTTGACAAATATCCTGTTTACCTGCCATGAGTGTCTTAACCAATGGTTACTTAATTAATTTTTTAACCAATTCTAGCTTATGAAACAATGCATGAGCCAGTGATGCAAATCCTGATGAGCTTTCCACCTTCTTCAGGTTAAAAGTGAATGGTTGATCGTCAAGGACTAAAAAATCAAAAAGTACGGATTCATGATCACCATTCTGGATACTCATACGATACGTTTTGTCAAATTGCAGCTGCAACACACAACTACCATTACTATCAGTTAACCCTGATGTTAAATGATCAGTGTCCCT
>JAPKYG010000138.1 GCA_026394435.1 Methanobacteriota archaeon
GCGGACAAACTCAAAATTCTTCCGAACATCCTACGACTTCTCTTTGCAAGTGAAAAAACTATGAAACGACTCGACGATATCTCAATGACAAAAACAATAGAACAATACGGACAAGGAAAAATGAAACTAGTTCTTGAGATTTTTTCTCGTTCGATTTCCACAGTAAATAATCTTGATCGTATTTCAACAGGAGAAATGTTCCGCGCACAACGCACTCTTTTAAAAGGCTCAAAACCAGTCGGATACCCAAAAAACGGCCTTGGGGAGATACATCAGAAACTAGCTAAGGCTATCACAAGCCGTGGTGGGATAATTCAGACAGGAACACCAGTACAAAAAATTCTCATTAATGGAACAACTGCAATCGGAGTCATGGTTGCGAATAAAGAATATAGGTTTGATACCATTGTCTCAACATTATTAGTACAGAACCTTTTCTCCATTGCTGACGAGAAACATTTTCCAAAAGAATATGTAAAAATGATGAAATCTCTGCAAGGAACTGGCAGTCTCTGTGCCTACCATTCCTTAAAAAATGTTGATACACAATTACTAGGAAAGACATTTCATTTCATTGAACGAGATATCGGTGTTGATGGAAACGATGCGGTTGGCATGATTGATTTTATGTCAGCTGTGCCGGATACTGGATTATCACCACCCTCACATCATCTTGTTCAATCATACATCATTTGTACACCGAAAGAGGCACGAGATAAAAAAACACTGGATATGCTCAAAATAGCTTTAGATAAAAATCTCGAACGGTTAATACCAAATTTTCAGTCACAGCTTCGCTGGGCTATATACCCAGCCGTCTGGCACTTAGATGGTGTTGCAAAAACTACTGACAACGCAAAACCAGAGATAGAGACACCAGTAAAGAACCTGTTTGTAATTGGTGATTGCGTGAAAGCTCCAGGTATAGGAATCAATTGTGCGATTAACTCAGCACGAGTTCTTCAAGAGATGCTTACTGGCTCGGTCTGATTTTTTTTAAAATTTATTCCCCTATTTTTTAAAAAATAAAAAGATATTTATATTTGAAATCATAAACAACATGGTGCATTGGGTCCTATAGAGCAATTAATATAATATCCGTCCCTATTCACAACAACGAAAAACCCGAGTTCATGGTGTCATAATGTTGGTAAAATTAACCATGAAAGAACCATATTCAAAAAGTAGGTTTCTTTCAAAAAAATTTAGAGGATACTTCGATTTACTCAGACCCTTTACCTTACTTGCACCCTTTTTTGTCTCTATGTTTATCATGTTCGCAAGTCTTGTTTACAACGACAAGTTCGTTGAGTTCCCGAACTGGTGGATCACCATTGGTCAAGCAAGCCTTACTTTAGCGTTTCTCAATGGAGCATCGAACGCGTTGAATCAGGCAACGGATGTAGAATCAGATAAAATATCAAAACCGTACCGTCCAATCCCCCGGGGAGTTGTGGAGCGTGATGAGGCACAAAGTATCGCCTACATTCTTTATCTCTTCGCCTTGCTTCGTGCGGTTACGATTAACACATGGTTTGGGTTTTTTGTCTTCCTGATCATGTTGTTCACTGTGGTCTATTCTCTTCCGCCACGGATGAAACGATTCCTCTTTATAAACCAAGTCTGGGTCGCTATTCCTCGAGGATTGTTTGCTATCCTCGCCTCCTGGAGCGTATTTGGTAATCCGTTCCAGATGGTTCCACTGATAATTGGCCTAATTGCACTCGTGTTTTTCATGGGAGCAATGACTACAAAAGATATTGTTGATTGCGAAGCAGACCGAAAAACAGGAACCCGAACCCTTATCAACACCTTTGGCTTCAGAAAAGCAGCCTTCATATCCCTCCCCTTTCTTATCGTTCCGTTCGCAATGATTCCTATTCTAGTCCATTATCACATGATTAACTCGTATTTGTTACCACTTACAATCTTCATCATACCAAGTTTCTTCATCTTCTATTTAATGCTCAAACAACAACAAAGCGAAACCTTAGAAAACGTACCAGCATGGTCATTGATGTATGTGACGTATCTCTTCTATGCAATAGGCTTCACCGCACTCATTATTTTAGGGGAACTTGGGCAACTGAATTTTATCCAACCAATTTAATACGAATTTATTGGGATTTCTGTTATTTTTATAAAAGATAAGGAGAAACACAAGCACGAGGCTAAGCCCTTATATTAAAAAGGTTCTTATATCCACAAAACAACTCTTTTATATAGAAATGCTTTATAAATATAATGAAAGGAGACCTATGCGAGGGTCAAACGTCGTCATAGTCACCATGCTTCTTCTGCTTATCTTGCTAGCGGCAAGCATACCAGGATCCTCGCAGGAAGATGTAATTCCATTTTGGCACACAGAATGGTCATATCGACAAGAATTACAGCTTCCTATTCCAACAAACGATTCTAAAGCCCATTACCAACCAATCGACCTGCGCATCACCTTTGAAAAACCGTGTTGGACGGAAAATGAAAATAAAACCTCCATACGAATTTGCTGCTGGTATAAAGAAAACTGGTATGAATTAGAATCACAAATCTATGGTATTATCAAAGGTGCAGGAGAGACAACCTATATCAATGAGTGCAATGTCATATTCCTTATCCCTACTTTCGCAGATGGAACGGAGCGATACTTCATTTACTATACAGATAGCAAAACACCAAAACCAAACTATAAGGATCATGTGAGCATTGAAGATGCAAACTACTCTTCGTCTCCCTTACCCGATGTATCCGCACAAGCAAGATTCTACGGAATCAAGGAAGACGGGTATTGTGTCTATGGGGTGGGACACGAAGGGCAGTTTTTAGATAGATCCTGCATTCAAGTGGTCGTAAAACAAAAGAAAGACACCAAGAAATTTGATGTTCTTGGCTCAGATCAGATCGTATCATTTGCATTTTCGTATTACTATGGAAGTAAAGAAAAAGATGAAAGCTCTTCCGATCAGGTTTTTGTTGATAAAAAAATCTTCGTTGATGGAAACCTAATGGTTGAATTTGGTATTATCAGTGAATCAAAAATGAAAGATATTCAGACAACCGCGCTGTATAGATATTATTATTATCCCCTTGATGAAAAACGAATAAATGTTCATGTTAAACATGAGATGTTGAAAGATGCGACCGTGCAAGGGATCGATAATGTGGATGGACGATTTGGTTCGCTCATCTCCATAAAATCACGGAGTGCTGCTGTTGAATCTCTAAACTTTGGAGAAATCTACCCGTATCTGAATTTTTACGGGGAGAATGATAAAATCGAACAATACCAATTAAATCAGAATCCTGCCACTAACGATCGTGAATGGATTATCTCCTTTAAAAATGACGCCAGCCTCGGAAAAGAAGCATGGTTGTGTTATGGCGAGGGAAAGGATGGAAAAGCAAATGCTGTTCTTTTTGCTTCGAACGAAGGAATCGTCACATCAGGGATTGATGAACGTGATGGCATCCAGTTAAAAGTCGCAGAAAAGGAATATGTTAACTTCCTTGGAACTGAGGTGGATTACGTTTCGATTAATTTTGGGAGACATTCGTACAAACCAGGGCACAGTCATGATGTAACGATACCATCGGATCTCATGGTTCAGTTTGATGCAGAAGTCTTCGCATCAGACACCGGAGGATACACCGCTGTTCAAAAAGAATCACACATGTATCAAACATTAGTAAAATCGCGTCAGCGTTCTGGTGATATTCCATTTGAAAGAGAACAAAAACGATACAATGTAACTATAATCGCCCGATTCGGAGGCACACATTTTACCCATGCATGGCTGTCCAACCGAATTTACGGTGGTTTTCCAGTAATGTGGGTCGAACTCCATCATGAAGGACGCTTGATTGTTGAAGGAGTTGCAAATCGATCACTTTTTACAAGAGCGAAAAAAACGTTCTCAAGTGTTTTGGAAGGTGAATACCTTGTTAAGGTGTATATAAAAAGAGGGAATGCAACGAAGGTTTTCACAGGGTCAACGATTCTTCATTTAGATAAGGATACGAATGTGACCGTGTTTTGTACATGGGAACGAACAATAAAATTCACATTTCTTGATCAACATGGACGCGGGATACCAGGAATCCATGGCTGGTTGACCAATAAAGATGGCGTAATCTACGATGAAAATATTACACAAAAAAACGGGGAATTAATTGTTAAGGCTCCCTACAA
>JAPKYG010000087.1 GCA_026394435.1 Methanobacteriota archaeon
AAAGAACATCAGATCAACTTGATTGATTTTGTTGTCTGTAACCTCTATCCTTTTGAAAAAACCATACAAAAACCAAACGTCGGCATCGAAGAAGTCATCGAAAACATTGATATTGGCGGACCAACCCTGATCCGGGCAGCGGCAAAGAACTACAAAGACGTTGTCGTCGTAACATCCCCAAAACAATACCCAGAAATCCTTACCTCTCTGAAATCAAAAAAAGAAATAACACTGGAACAACGTGAGAAACTTGCAATTGAAGCCTATGCTCATACCGCCCAGTACGATACGATCATCTCGCAATACCTGAGAAATCGATGGACCGATGAGATCTTACCGCAGGATTATACCGTTTCGATGCGGAAGATACAGGAAATGCGATACGGGGAAAACCCTCACCAGAAAGGCGCATTTTACAAGGCGCTCCCCCCTACTGGAGAACCCTGTGTCTCCAACGCAAAACAACTCCAAGGAAAAGAACTATCGTTTAACAACATCCTTGATGCGAACAGTGCGGTTGAGTGCATCAAAGAATTCAGAGAACCATCTTGTGTCATCATCAAACACGCGACTCCCTGTGGGATCGCCAGTGCATCGACATTACTTCAGACGTGGAATGATGCGTACGCAACAGATATTTACTCGCCTTTTGGCGGTATTGTTGCATTTAATAGAGAACTACCAAAAGACGTCGCACAGGAACTATCCAAGTATTACCTTGAAGTAATTGTGGCGCCAGGCTTCAGTAAAGACGCTCTAGCGATTTTTAGTGAAAAGAAAAACCTCCGGTTGCTTGAACTAAAGGGTTTAGAAAAGGAACCTAAGAGAAAAGGCTTGGATGTGCGAAGCGTCGTCGGGGGATTTCTTGTACAGGAAAGAGACGTCTGGTTTGCTGACCAGAAAACCTGGAAGATCGTCACTAAAACCAAGCCGACAAAAGAAGACCTTATCTCCATGGGTTTTGCTGTTAGATGCGTGAAACACATCAAATCCAATTCAGTTGTCTTCGTCAAAGGCACACAGACTGTTGGTATTGGTGGTGGACAAACCTCACGTGTTGACGCAGCTTGGATTGCGACCCATAAGAGCAAAGACCATATCAAAGGATCAATCATGGCAAGTGATGCGTTCTTCCCGTTCAGGGACGCTGTTGATGTCGCAGCAAACGCTGGCGTAAAAGCAGTTATTCAGCCAGGTGGCTCGATCCGTGACGAAGAAGTTATTCAAGCAGCAAACGAACATGGTATTGCCATGGTTTTCTCCGGGCAACGATACTTCCGACACTAGCGAGGCATCTAAACGTTCTTAAACAGGAAGCAGTATCGGTGACCGATGAATTTTCGAGTACACAACAGAGACGGACCTGCACGAATCGGACAGCTCACTATTGATGAAAAGAATGTTGTTACTCCAAACATTCTCTTTCTTCATACGTCACGATGCAAGGCACCAGAATTTTCCGATATCCTCCTTACCAATGAGACTAAAAAAACCAATATACTTACCGTGCGAATCGGTGATAGTAACTTTTTAGCGGGAGAAAAAAAGGAAAAGAAAGAAGTCTCAATGAATGATTACCAGATATATCCGAAGGATGTCACCAAAGAATTACATCTCAGCGCGCTCGTCAATAATAAAAATACAGAATGTTTTGTTATCCCCGCAAAAAAAGAACTTATACAAGAGATAGTAAAAAACAATGATGCGATCCTTTCTATAGTCGGAAACGCGACTCAATTGTTTTCCCAGCAATCACACTTTGTCGATTTCATAACAGAATTACGGGAGAAAATAGGGTATCAAAAACTGATCTTCCTTCCTTGTGTTGGTGACCCGACTAGCATCGCACTTCTCACGTATCTGGGAGTAGATTTTTTTGATTCTTTTTCAGCAGTCATGGCAGCGCGAAACGAGACCTTGTTATTCCCAACCGGTCCTTGTAGAAAAAACCAATTACCTGAACTTCCCTGCAACTGCCCCTCCTGTATAAAAATCAAGGATGCCTCCGTGATGAAATATGAAGAGATATTGGAGCATAACTATTCTACGCTTCTTTGCGAGATAAAACAGGTGAGGAACGCGATTGCCGCTGGTTCATTACGAGAGCTTGTAGAGACACGCGTAAGAACCAGCCCGCTCTTAGCATCTATGCTGAGAATCCTTGATCTCAATCATTATCGATTTTTAGAAGAACGAACACCGGTAATGCGTAAACAACCATTGATTGCGACTACCAAGGATTCATTGATACGACCAGAGATCCGACGTTTCCAGGAGCGGGTTATCCAGAGATATGAAAAACCATCAAGTGCCCGAATCCTGCTTCTACTTCCATGTTCAGCAAAAAAACCTTACTCGTTTTCAAAATCTCATAAACTTTTCAGAGAACGTATCTTGAATCTGGACAATTCATTCGTGGTTCATGAAGTGATTCTGACATCACCACTGGGGCTTGTTCCAAGGGAACTGGAGTTAACATACCCTGCATCTACCTATGATACAGCAGTAACTGGGTACTGGGATGAAGATGAAAAGAAAATGATTCGAACCCTCCTCCAACAGTATCTACAGAAGAACGCCTACGACACCATAATTATGCATATCCCGAGGGCGATGCAACAATTCGTGGCTGATCTGTTGAAAAACCCTGTTTCGACGTGTATAGATTCACCTACTTCAGCGGAATCGCTTGATGAGTTATCTAATGTGCTCCAAAAAACAACACAGATGCACAAGCGTGTAGAACCATCACAACGAGCATATGAAAACATCAAAGCACTGGCTTGCTATCAAATGAGCAAACCTCTTGCAGAACATCTTCTGAAAGATTGTAGCATCAGAGGAAAATATCCCTATCAAAAAATCATGCACAAGAACATGCAACTCGGGATGGTTACGGAAGAACGAGGGTTGATTTCATTAACCATGGAGGGGGGTGAACGACTCGCTTCTACGGAGCAATACTGGGTAGAGATATTTGATGATTTCACGTTGAAAGGATCGGTGTTTGCTCCAGGAGTAAAAAATGCGGATGAATCGATACGGATTGGTGATGAAGTCATTATCAGGAAAAATACGAAGCTCTGTGGTGTTGGTGTCGCACTGATGAATGGAAAAGAGATGGTTGAATCAAGACATGGAGAAGCAGTAAAAATGCGGCATCACATTTAAGTTTGACGCATATCTTGTTTCGCCCCACAATAGGGACATGAGAACACATGAATGTCTGATACCAGATCAGTTCCTTCCGCCCATACCATAATCCACTCGCCACACGTTTCGCACTTGAAATTTTTGTTTATTGATTTCTTTTCAGGGATTTCTTCGACAATTTGAGATGGTTTTGAGGGGATAATCCCTGTAGTACCACAATCCGGGCATGTCAAGGTGAAGGGTTTTTTATTGTTATGTTTTGATTTTTTAATTGCGAAAATGCCACCGCACGAGGGACATTTGAAATGATGAAGTTTTCCTTTGAGTGATTTTTCAAATTCATCTACATTTTTTTTAACAACTGGTTTCTTCTTTTCTTTCGAAACAAGAAATAGCAATGTAAGGATGATGAGAATCCCGTAGAGGGCAATAATTCGTTCCAGCCACTGTTCATGATAGATGATGTCCCAGATTGAGAAAAGCAGGACTATAAAAGCAAGGAAAATGACGCCGATGAACGGGAGTGTTTTACGAGGGATTTTCATTGTTTTCGTCTCCGTATTCCATAACGAGCGAGAAAAACAATCATCACAAATACGATAATGGAGGCAACAAGATATGCCAAGTTTTCTTTTAATCGTGCGAAGAACTCTGATGGAGATGAAACCTTCTTTACCGGGTTGGTGCCTTCCTTGTATTCCTCGAGGTTGGTGATGCCATCTTGATCTGCGTCCAGTGATGCATCGCTGGGGTCATACGGGTTAAACCAGTAACGTTGCTCCCATAAATCTGGCATACCGTCGTTATCCGTATCATTCTTATCGTTGGTTATCCAAAATGTTTTTTCCTCGGTCGTGTTTTTTGTTCCTTTGTTGTCCTTGACTGTGATAGAATAAACGTATTTTCCGATAATCTCATAACCTTTTATGTACACATATTTCGAGTCATGCGATGCATTGCTCATGGTGTGTGTCTCTAAGAGATTATCCGGAGAACGTATAGTCACTTCAGCGGATTGTATCCCTGAGAAATCGGTGGTAATGCAACGGATCTCAACCTGACCGTTTTGTAATTGTACAAAGGGGTTGACACCAAAGTATGTAATGGTCGGCGGTGTCTCAGCGATGCTAGTCGGAGAAAAAACGCTGGAAAATAAGAAAAAGATTATGCTTAAAATATAAAATTTTTTCATGTTTATATTTACTAGTTGTATCACCGATTTTTTTACACTAACAATAACTCCCCCTCATCAGATACATCATTGCTATTTACTACGATGTATTTCAAGTTTTCTATCGAGAATTTCTTTATAAAATTGGAGAAAATATATATTACGTTACGCCCGTGTTTTTAATATCAGTCTATAAAAAAAATGATTATCGTGAGGGGCGGAGTGGTTGAAGATCGATATAGGAACCTATAGAAACAGGAATTGAGATGTGTACACCAGAAAGGGAGATGTTCACGCGTAATTGCGCAAAAATCATGTCAGGGAGAAATCCTCGCCCGGTGAAGTTAATAAGTTTGGAGTAGAGGAGAAGAGCTTCCCCGTGGAAAAACGTTGTGGCTTCTGGGACAAGTTCGCCAGAACCAAGCGAACCTTCTGCGATAAAGTATTTCTGGTTATTCTTGACTCCGTAGTAAATAACGACAATGTCGGATGCAACAAGTGGTATTTTTGTTGGGTTGATGACTTCAAGGGTCATATTGCTTTTAAGTCCACCTCGTGCTCGTTGAAGGTCGGGTTTGAGTTCGAGTTCAAGTGATTTATCAGCGGGGATGAACTGATTGAGATCGGGAATGGTGATTTCAATATCACTTGAAAATGGAAGTGATTTGTTGATACCTGCTACGTTTGCTCCCGCTTCAGCATGGAGATGAATAAGGAGTTTTTTTGCGTTTAACGCTTCAATGATAACGGTACCGTAACCATGAAGAGTTACTGAGGTTTCTGCTGAGATTTGAGAACCAGGAATAATGAAATTTCCCACGTTAGTTCCTGTTTCAGTGGTGATATTAAGAATAAAATTTTTAATAAACATGCCAAAGGGGTTCGGGTTTGTTACGTCTATTTCGGTAGTAAGATTAATAGCGTCTCGTGTAATGGTTCCGAATTCTGCTCGAACCGTAATGGTTGGTAAGGATATCTTTTTGAGAGCTTCTTTAAGTGATGTAAGAACTGTAACCTCAAGTGGAATTGTTTTTTTAATGATTCCAAGAAGGTTAATACCAACAATCCCTGTTATTTTACTGGTGAGTAATCCAGAGAGATTACCTTTCATGACGATACGGTCGTTTGCAGCAAAACTTCGATTTGACTGACCTGGAATAGACCCACCATCGATGGTAAGATTTGTGACTTCATCCCCTGTTGTCGTTGTGGCAACAATTTGGAAGTTTTGAAGAATCATCTCAAATGAATTTGGATTGTATAACTGGATATCGTGGTGGATTATTATTTCATCAGAGTTTATTTCAACGACATCTACGCGAATTGTTGTTTGAGGGAATGTTAGTACCTGAATATCAACAAAAATTAATGCTGCAGCGACGATGTTGATAACAAAGAGCAAAGCTAGGATGATGGCAATGATGGTTTTTTTCATGGTCTCCTGACTATAGAAACACCCTATAGGGTAATTAAAAGTAGACTTATATAATATATATAATTTTTTAATTTATTACTACTCGGGAGGCGCCTCCGAGTAAACAAAGAGTGTTTCTGAATGTTTATTAATTGATCATGAACGGATGGTATTCAGAGATTTGGTTGAGTATCGGGATATGATTTAGTATGTTCTGTAGTTTTTCAGGGATTTTAAGGTGTTGGTAGTCCTCTATCAGTATGTTTTTCTGAAAAGAAGGTACCCAGTTCTTTTGAATACCGATTGTGTTGAGAGGTATTTCAGGCAGAAGTAGACAAGAGGGACGAATACTATCAACATTGAGAGTGTTATGTGCAATGGCATAGGTGGTGTTTTTATAAATTCCGTCCGCTGTGTTCGGATTGTTGAGACATCGGGGGTAATTCGATGAGGAGATATCAACACGAATTTGATGACCGGTATTCCAGATATATGAGGTGCTCCAGAGGTCAACGTCTACTTGGTAGACAGTTCCCGGATCCATAAGTTCCCAATGGTCAGTCCCATTACGGTTTCTCATTCGGAGAATACCATCAGTGACCAGCATAGAGCGCCCATCCGGGTACACATCGGTAAGTTTCACAGTGAAATCAGTATCAGGGCAATCAGAAGAAACAAACAAATGTGCGATAATCGGACCTGTTGCCTCATAGGGTTCTCGTAAGACAGCACTGGTGAAAACCAGCACATCAGTTCTGTTTTCCACAAGGCGCTGATCATAGGGACCTGCACGAGAAAAAAGATTTTTCCC
>JAPKYG010000203.1 GCA_026394435.1 Methanobacteriota archaeon
CGACCAAGAAACCACAATCCTCCATAAAATCTCCATTAACACCGGTAACGTCACCTATATTGCGCAAGGGGAAGTCCCTGGCCATATCCTGAACCAGTTTTCCATGGATGAACACAACGGGTTCTTCAGAATCGCAACAACTGTTGGGAACAACTGGGGTGAAGGAACTCAATCCAGCAACAACATCTACATCCTTGATGAAAACCTAAAACAAATCTCCCAGATTGAGAACATCGCACCTGGTGAATCCATCTATGCAGCCCGGTTCCTTGGAGATCGAGCGTACCTCGTCACCTTCGTACAAGTCGACCCGCTCTTCACCGTTGATTTATCGGATCCGTACAATCCCCGCATCCTTGGCGAGCTGAAAATCCCCGGATACTCCGAGTACCTCCACCCCTACGATGAAACCCATATCATCGGCATTGGAAAAGAAGTCGACCCGAGCATCGATGCAGATAAGGTTCACACACCAGGAGCAATCTACTATACTGCGATCCTTGGCCTGAAAATCGCTCTGTTTGATGTTAGTGACTTTGAAAACCCGAAAGAAGTCGCAAAGGTCGTGATTGGTGACCGTGGGACTGACAGCCCTGCCCTCTATGACCACAAAGCATTCCTCTTTGACCGAGAAAAAGAACTTCTCGTCATCCCCGTGAGCCTCTATGAGATAACACAGGAAGTCAAAGACCGATACATCGCCAGTAACGGGACAGAAACGCTCTTTGGAGAGTTCACTTTCCAAGGCGCTTACGTCTACCGACTCAACCTCGACAACGGCTTTGAATTCAAAGGACGGATCACACACCAAACCCCGGAGGAAATGCAAAAACAGACCGAGGATTACTACTGGTACTGGGGCTCGTCAAGCACCGATATCACCAGAACGCTTTACATCGGTGACGTCCTGTATACGGTTTCTGACTCGATGGTAAAAATGAATAACCTCGCTGATCTCAGTGATATTACCAGCGTCACACTCTCGTAGTTCATACTCGAGCACAAATGAGAGAAGGAAGCTTCTCCCTTCCTCCTTCCGTTACCTCCCTTCTTCCCTTTCTCCTCACCTTTCTCTTTTTTTTCTCTTTGAAAAAATTTTGATGTTTTTATGTACCGATTTAACGATAAAGATATGGATAAAACCTATTAAACGGCAACGGATGGGGGGTTCTGGGTGTATCACATGAGTGCAACACTAGGCATACGAAGAGAAGACAAAAATCGCTGGGAACAAAGAGTCCCCCTCACCCCTCAGCATGTATTAGAACTGAAAAAGAAGCACGGCGTAGAGACGTTTATCCAACCCTCGAACATACGTGTCTTCTCAGAGGAAGAATATCGAAAGGTAGGTGCACATGTCCAAGATAGTTTAACTCCCAGTTCTGTTGTGTTTGCAGTAAAAGAAATCCCTGTAGATTTTTTTGAACGAGGAAAAACCTACATATTTTTTTCCCATACAATCAAAGGCCAGAAACACAATATGCCGATACTTAAGAAAATGATGGAGTTGAACTGTACCTTGATTGATTACGAGAAAATAGTTGATAGAAGTGGGAAACGATTGGTGTTTTTTGGTAGATTCGCGGGTCTTGCCGGCATGGTCGATACGCTCTGGATTTTTGGACAACGAGTACAATGGGAAAAAATAAAGACGCCACTAAGTGAAATTAAACAAACGATTAAATACAAGGATTTAGACGACATAAAGAAACATATCGCTGCAGTTGGGAAAAAAATAGAAACCAACGGTCTTCCGATATCTCTGACGCCGTTGATCATCGGATTCGCGGGATATGGTCATGTTTCTATAGGGGCTCAGGAAATTCTTGATGGTTTGCCTGTAAAAGAAATCAAACCAGAAGAAATAGAGTCGATATACAAAAACCCTTCAAACAAGGTTATTTACAAAGTAGTATTCAAAGAAGAACATATGGTGGAACCTGTTGCACCTGGTAAAAAATTTGATTTGCAGGATTACTACAATCATCCTGAAAATTATCGCCCTGTTTTTGAACGATACATTCCCTATTTATCTATACTTATGAACTGTATCTATTGGAGTGCTCAATATCCGCATCTTCTTACAAAAACTTAATTGAAATCATCTTTTAACAATAATCACCATCTGCGTCTCAAAGTTATTGGGGATATTAGTGTTGATATTAATGGCGCCATAGAATTCACTGAAAAAACAACATCACCAGATAACCCTGTTTTTTTGTATAATCCCCTTACAGATACAATAGAAGATGGATACAAGGGTGAAGGA
>JAPKYG010000166.1 GCA_026394435.1 Methanobacteriota archaeon
AAACATCATTGGGTGCGATGCTACTTAGTTGGAGGTCCTCAATAAATGGACAATTTAATAGAAGTAAAAGAGCTTAAGAAATATTTTTATCAGGGTGGTGGACCGTTTAAAAAGAAAGAAGCGATTAAGGCTTTAGATAACGTTAGTTTCTATATAAAAAGGAATGAAATTCTTGGTCTTGTTGGTGAATCAGGTTGTGGAAAAACCACATGCGGAAAACTTATCTTACGATTAATTAACCCTACAGCAGGCAGTATCTATTTTGATGGACATGATATCACCCATCTAAAACCAAAGCAGATGAGTGAGTTTCGCAGAAAAATGATGATTATCTACCAAGACCCCTATGGTTCCCTTGATCCAAGGATGACCATTGGTGCAGCGATCGCGGAACCGATAGAAGTTCATAAACTAGCTTCAACAAAAGCGGAAAAAGAAAACAGAATCGTTGAATTAATGGAAAAAGTTGGATTGACACCAGATCAGATAAATAGGTATCCTCACGAGTTTAGCGGAGGACAACGACAAAGGATCGGGATCGCGCGTGCGTTAGCGACAAATCCGACATTTATCGTCGCAGACGAGCCAGTATCCGCTCTTGACGTTTCCATCCAAGCACAAATCATCAATCTCTTGAAGGATTTACAAAAGGATTTCGGTTTGACTCTGTTATTTATCACCCATGATTTAAGTGTCATAAAACATACAAGTGATAGGATTGCAGTGATGTATGCAGGGAAACTCGTGGAATTGGCATCAAAACAGGATTTGTTTCGTGAACCTTTGCATCCCTACACAAGAGCATTATTGTCAGCAATACCAGTTCCTGATCCAGAGTACCAAACAAAATATATTCCTTTAACCGGTGAGGTTCCAAGTCTTATTCATCCACCGCCTGGATGTCGATTTCACCCACGCTGTACTGAGGCAAAACCAGAATGCTCGAAGGTAGAACCAGAGTTACGAGAAGTGAAAAAAGATCATTTTGTCGCATGTTTTTAGAATATGAATGAATCGGGTGTTGAAATAAACTTCAGTGTCTGAGACGAAATGAAAAAGTAATTAAACATAAAAAGGTATACAATTTATAATCTTTTATTAGAGAAGGTGGAAGAAAGAGGGAATATAATTATGAGAAGTTTTAGAAAGAAAGATAAGAAGGCTGGTGTGGTCGCAATCGCTATCTGTGCAATGTTTATAGGGATTACGTTTAGTGGATGCACACAACAGCAGCAAAACGGAACAATTGAAATAAAAAATCCAACTATGATTGTAAGATATGACATCGGTGACGCGAAGACGCTTGATCCAGCAGATGCGTATGATACTGGGTCCTCTGAGCCAATCTTTCAAATCTATGAAACACTCGTAACATACAAGGGAAACAATACACTAACGTTTTATCCTTGTCTTGCTACAGAATGGACAGTATCAAATGACTCATTAACATGGACATTTAAATTACGCCAAAATGTAAAATTTTCCAATGGAAATGCTTTTACCGCAGAAGATGTGAAATATTCTTTTGATCGAGTGTTAACGATGGGAGCACCAGAATCTGGTGTGGACTGGATTCTTTCACAATGCATGGATACGAATAGCACCATAGTTATTGATGATTATACCGTTCAAATAAAACTCACACAAGCTTATGGTGGATTTTTAGCTCTTTTACCATTTACGGTAGCCGCGATTGTTGATAAAGACTATGTGGAGGCAAATGGTGGTGTTGTCGCAGGAGTAGAAAACGAATGGATGAAATTAAACCCGATGGGCACCGGTCCTTATATGCTTGACCATTGGACACGGGCAACGGAACTTGTCTTAAACAAAAACCCGAATTATTGGGGTGGTTGGGAAGGAAAACATGTCGATAAAGTCGTTCTCAAATATGCTGATGAAGCGGCGACACGAATTTTAGCGTTGAAAAATGGGGATGCTGATATGGTATATATCCCCTATGCAAACCTCAATGATGTCAAAGATGAGAAAGGAGTTGTTGTACACCCCTTTGATAGCTATGATATCATAATGTGTGTGATAAACACCAAAGCGAGTAATAATCAGTATTTAGCAGATGGTCAAGTACGAAAAGCATTAAGTTATGCGTTCGACTACGACACAGCGATTGAAACTGCCTATAATGGATTTGCAAGCAGACTTGCTGGAGCAATACCAAAAGGAATGCCGTTCTACGATACACAAAACAATGGTCAACCTTTGTATAATTTTGACCTAACAATGACAGAGCAAATACTTGACAATGCTGGATATACCAAATCTTATGATTTTAAAGGAACCCTCTATCGGTTTAATGGGACAACCATCCGAATTTTCTATAATGCAGGAAACGCAGAACGAGAAATGATGGCGATCATGTTCCGAACAGCACTTGATGAAATCGGTATTCTTTCATCGGTGATTGCAGAAGGATGGCCACAGCTTCTGCATCGAATGTATACGACAGATGACTATGATCTGATGTTTATCGGATGGGGACCAGATTATAATGATCCAGATGATTATATATTCCCATTTATCGCGTCTGCAAATGTTAGTGGGGATACGTATAATACAGGATATCATAACGAAACCGTTGACGAAAAATTATTAGAGGCAAAATACTCGGCGGATCCTGTGGTGCGAGCAGCTGCATATAAAGCCGCATACGACATCTACATACAAGAACCACCCTTCATATTCCTACAACAGAGACAATACATTCGACCATGGAGAGATTGGGTACAAGGCTATTCATACAATCCAGTACGTGAATGGTACTTCTACGACTACTACAAAGCGTACGAATAAAACCATCTCTTTCTTTTTTTTTAAATTATGAAGACATGGGAATTTATAGTACGAAGACTACTGCTCCTAATACCAGTTATTATTGGAGTTACCATAATCACGTTTACCATTTCTCATGTTATCCCTGCTGATCCAGCACGAGCCTTTGCGGGAGGACCAAAAGCACAACCTGATGTCATCGAACGAATCACAAAAGAACTTCATCTTGATCAACCAATCTGGATTCAATATTTTTACTATTTAAATGATATCGTTCATTTGAACCTAGGGAAATCATATTTAGAAAGTCGACCGGTGATTGAGAGCCTTGCTCAATATTTCCCAGCGACGATAGAACTGACAATTTTTGCAATGTTAATAGCAATTCCTCTAGGCATCGTGGGAGGAATTATTTCAGCGATACGACGAAATAAATTATCAGATCATATAACACGAATCATCGCGATTGTTGGATATTCTTTGCCGATTTTTTGGTTAGCACTCATGATGCAATATGTTTTTGCGTATCAAATACCGATTTTACCGTTGGAAGGACGTTTAGCAATCGGAATGAACGCACCACCGTCTATTACAGGTTTATATGTGCTTGATAGTATTTTAACAGGGAATCTCAATACGTTAGGAGCTGCTTTATATCACCTTATCATGCCAGCGTTCACGCTAGGATTTGCTACACTTGCGTTAATTCTTCGAATGACACGGTCCAGTATGTTGGAAGTCATGGGGATGGATTATATTCGTACCGGAAGAGCAAAAGGACTATCGGAGCGAACTATTATCTATAAACACGCCTTGAGAAACGCCTTGATACCAACAGTTACGGTCACCGGTCTGTCATTTGGTGGACTTCTTGGTGGTGCTGTACTAACGGAAACGATTTTCAATTGGCCTGGGATGGGACGGTTTGCTGCAAACGCGGTTTTGGGTTTTGATTTCAATGCAGTGATGGGATTTACGATACTCGTCGCAATTATTTATGTTGTAGCAAATCTCATTGTTGATATCCTTTATGCGGTGATTGATCCACGAGTTAAACTCGGGGGTGGATAAGATACGACCACATGTTAAGGTTGTGGATGATTTCTTAAAAAAACATGAATCAAAAATTAAAGATCTGAGATTCATGGCTCATCTCTTCCGAAAAAGTCTCTTATCGATGATTGGATTGATATTGATTCTTATATTG
>JAPKYG010000165.1 GCA_026394435.1 Methanobacteriota archaeon
ATGCAAAAAATCTACAAAAATCACTGACTCGATAGAATATCTCATGGTCATATCGAGTAGATTTGTTCTTTTTTCATTGAATTCTGATTTCTATAGCGATATGTGAAGTTACTCCTGTACATCATTCTGTCATTAATCAGATAATCATGATAGGTTTCTCCTGTTGGACTCAGTTTGTGATTAGACATAAAATTGAATAATCAAGAATCATAATTAGATTTTATCATATTTTTCATTGTGTTTTCACTTGCATTACATCCATGTCTTATTCCATAATTCTAGTTCGGTCATAACATCATCAAATGGTGGGAGTGTTCCTATTATCAAGTCTTTCAAATCGTGTGTCCACATGTTCCGTTTCTGTTGTAGCTTTTCATGGAACAATGCTTTATCAAATACTAGCTGGTAGAGCTTTAATTTCTTGTTTATTAATGATAGATCAATAGGCGTTTCTCTTTTGGAGAGGTACCAAAGATCGTAGATATCTCGTGGTTTTTCCCGGGTCATAATACATCTGATTTTTTCTGCAACGATTTCTTTCGTATCTAATACGGTGACTTCAAAGGACGGGATTTCTGCGTAGCTTGCAATAAGTAGCTTGTTACTCATCATTATCGGCCGCTCTCGTCTACTGAGATTGAGTGCCACTCGGCTCATACTATTTTTACTTCCATCATAAAGAGGGCCACGTACAGTAAATTTAATGTTGATCTCATTGCGGTAATCCTTCGTTTCATAGAGAGTCCGTTGCATCCCTGTGAGTTCAAATCCTCTCAGCACTCTTTTTATCAATGCATCGAGGTTGAATTGTTTTCCTGCGATATCAAAATCAAGATCTTCGCTGAATCGGTTCAGATTGTAAAATTTATACAGTGCTGTGCCCCCTTTAAAAACAAGAATACGACGAAAATCAGTGAGATTAAATAATATGAGTTCGAGAAGGTAATCCTTTTCTGCATTCCGTAGCGAAAGGTGTTTCTGTTCTGCAGTTTTTCCCAGTTCGGTTTTTGTTATCATCCGATTTCACCAATGTTTATGATAATTCCCCAATAGCTATCCTTTTTCCCTTTAAACGGCCGGGAGTAATCAAGAGGTATTACCGTCCCATACGTCAATTGTTTTAATTTTACTGCGTTCTGATCGCCAAGGGAACTGAGCATCCACCCGAACCTTTTTGCAAGCGCTTGATTCTGTGTCTTTAGGATATATTCTACAAGCCGTTCTGTTGAGAGATCTCTAAGATGGTGTTGTAAAATGGAATAGATCTCGGACACAGATATTCTTTTTAATAACAGCGCATCGATCAGTGCTTTTTCAGGCTCTGCCATAAAGACTTCGAAATCGCTGATGGTGATTTTTGTGAAACCAAAAAACCATAAAGGACGTATGTGTTCAAAGATAAATCTTGTGTTTGGTAGGGATATTTCTCTACGGCTTTTCATTTGCGTTGTTATGACCGTTATGGTATGAGGGAGTTGTTCGGTTAGGTTATGATAACGGAGTGCAGTCCACAGCGATATGTAACTTGGCCAAGAGATACGAGATGCAATAATCAAGGGATCATCCTGAACAGTATAGACATTTCGCTGAAGTTGATGCACGATTTTTCGCTGTTTCAATCTGTTCAGATAAAGTCTTGCATAGGGTATGTCTTTTTCGATAATATTGGCAACGGTGTTTACATTAAATGTTGGATATGTTGCTAACCGTTTGAGCACTTGAATGGTATTCATTATTGATAGATATCGCCCTCCACATTTATAAAATTTGCCATCCAAAGATTATCAAAAATGATAATTTACAAATATTGAATTTTTATTGATTGAAGGTAATAGTCTCATCAGGTAATCATGATAGGTTTCTCCTGTTGGACTCAGTTTATGATTAGTATCTACTTTTCTGGCGCTTTTTTTAATAATGACTGAACCCATTCGCGTTTCTGCCAGAGTGCGCAGCTACCACCTGTTTCATGGAGCTGATCATGGTTTTCACGTATTTTTTTCAGAAAATCAGATTGCAGGGCTTCTTTGAGGGTGACGTTCTTGAGATTCATATCAGAGTACGGTGCTAATGGGAAGGGTTCGAAGTCTCCCTCGGCACTTTTGTGTATGAATCATCGTCCTGCTGATAAGCATCCCCCTACTTCTTCTTCATCTCCAGGAACTGAGATAAAAAGCGCTGGCCATTTTGCTCGAAATGATTTCATAATATCCATGGTCTTTTTTCTTTGGTTCTCTGTTATCATCCATTTTTCTGTACCCGGTTTAACAGGGTTATATTCAACGAAAAGGAAGAATTTACATCCTCGATCAAGGAGGCTTTGAATAAATGTTTCACTTGTTATCGTCTCAAAATTGCTCCTTGTTAATGTCAGTGATGTACCGAAAAAAAAGTGATGTTTATTGAGCGTTGTCATTGTTCTTTGTAATCGTTCGTAGACTCCTTTCCCTCGTCTCTCATCTGTTTCTTCTTCGCAGCCTTCAAGGCTGATTAACGGTACTATGTTTTTCTGGTTTTTCATTATGGTAAGGATGTCATCGTTTATAAGTAAACCATTAGTGAATATGATAAAAATCATGTCCTGAAAATCTTTTGTTGTTTCAAAAAATGTTGTTCTTGTAAATGGCTCTCCACCGGCAACAACGACAAAGGAGATGCCTAGGTCATGCGCCTGCGTTATAGTATTTCTTAGTTGTTCATCGGTGAGTTCCTGTTGTACCGTTGGACGTATGGCTTTTTCATAGCATCCTTTACAGTTGAGGTTGCAGGCATGGGTGATGCTGAAAATCATAATGGGTGGCACATGTGTTCCCTGTTGTTCCCAGCGTTCTCTTCGTTGTGACGCCTTTTTTTGCCAACGTAGTGTTTTCAAGAAAAAGAGGGCTTGTGAAGGATGTGTTACACTGATTTTTACCGCATCTTTAAAGAATATCTTCAGAGAATCATTCAGAATGAAACGAAAGTCAGTGTTTTCTTTGTTGTTTTGTGCCATTTGATATCATCTTCTTTTTTCAGTTGCGGCATTCGTATAACTTACTTAAAGTTTTCCTGATGAAAATTTCTTTTCATGGTATGCGGAACCGGTTTTTTACTTCGGTCATTTTGTATTGATTAGACCCTTATGTCGAATTTTAAAAATATATATTTTTATATATCTCTCAATAGAAAAATAAATCTGTAACCCCTTTGTTCCCCACCCAGTCTCCATATGCAGCCAAACGTGTCATATGGCCGAAGACGTTGTTATATGACTAAGGTATATCCCGAATATTCGGTGCTCTGCTTTCATTCTTCTGTTTTTGTATTTTCTTGTAGCTGTCCTGTAAAAACTCGTTCAATATTTGCTGTTATCTACTGTTGTATCGGTCGGTTATTAATCATCGTCGTTCTTAAATAACGATTCCGTGTTTGCTTTTTCTGTGGTCACCTTATGAAGATACAACGTACCCTTTCCGAATCCGCTTTTCTTGTGAATGAATCTAGAGCACGACGGGTAGATATCAGCCAAGATCGGTACGCGCAACTGTGGGTTTCGAAGGCTACCCGCGAGTTATGGGATAATTTTACCGCGAAGGTCTATCCGTATGATGCAGTTGAGCTTGGGTTACGGAACCGGTTTTTCCTTGACACTCTCCGCTTGTTTGTTCGGTCTGCTAAGAATCCTGTGTTTGTGAACATGGGAGCGGGGTTTACTTCGTATCCATTTCTTGTTGAAGAGCCATGTCACTACATTGAGGTTGACTTAGAATATGTGATCGATTTCAAACGAAAACAGATTGAAACATGGATAAAAAACGGAAGAATGCCTAAGAGGACGATTGACTTCATCCCTGCTGACCTGTGCAGTGCAGGAGATCGGAAACGGCTACAGACCAGGTTTATTTCCGCTCTTGCAGATGCACCTTCGTTTATTCTTTTAGAGGGAATCACGTATTATCTGGATGAAGCGGTTCTTCATGCGCTCTTTGAGATGTGTGCAGTCATCCAGAGACCTGGATCGGTGCTTGCGTTTGATTATTGGGATCCTATGATTGCTGAAAATCCGGTGTTTCTCAGGTTTAAAAAATTTTGTGCTGAACGATTTGGTCATAAAGAAACACACTATACGCTTTTTAATGAGGAATTTATTCATGAGATACAGGGGTATACACCGGTTGAACAGACAGATATTCAGAAACTGGAACAACGATATACGGACTCGGATTTGCTGAAAAATTCTTTCGAGATTCTCCCAGAGAATTACGTCGTTTTACAAAGGAAATAAATCAAAAAAGAAACAATGCAGGAGGGATGCTTCTCAAGGTGGGTAAAAAGTATCATCATTTTACAATATGAGAGAGTAGGATTCACATCAGGTAATCATGATAGGTTTCTCCTGTTGCTTTTCTTCTGTGATTAGACTATCTTTAATCGGAAATTATCTAGCAGAATATATTCTTGTTTCTTCTATTGACAGTAGTTGCTAAGGAAAAAAAATGAGAAAGAACGAGTTATTTAACAGGAGAGAAATAGGTAAAAGAACGTAATAATTTTTTATGTTTTATCAAGGTAAAATATGAGAAGGAAAAATCCTCTTATTCTATGACAATCTCTTTTTTAAATAATATATCTCTTAGACGGACTTTCTTTCCGTCAGGTAATAAACCTAACGGCGGCTGTACACCCTGTTCAAAAAGTTTATAACCCGCACAGTGAACATGTTGTGGTTCTGAAGTGCAATATTTCTCTACTATATCCTTAAATATTTTTATGGCGGTTCTATCTTCAATAATATGTTTTGTTAATCCAGGTACATTTGTAATGGTTTTCTCGATACAACGTTGAAGATATTTACACTTAAAATCTTTTCGCATGACAATGTATGCTAAGCAGTCATGATAATCTTCTGATTCACAGGTATCAAAATTACTATGTTCCAGGACTGGCGGGAAAAATTGAATGCACATTCTTGTACAATCTATATAGTGAGGGCAACCCATGCAATCCATCCTTCTTTTTTCTATAACCAGTATTTCATAACTTCTTTCTCTTTAAAAACATACCCTCCCTCTTTGATAATTATTGAGAAATCTAATGGGGAGTCCAGGGGGCGAGAAAAAGATTATAGAAATTCTTTCAGCTTCTTTTTATCTGGATTCAGAACATACTGTTTTTTAATAAACATCAACGTTTGCATAATCGTTATCTTCTCGATAACACCAGGGTGGAATGCAACCAATGAATTAGAAAACTTTTTTGCTTGTTTAATGTCCTCAGCGGTAAACGTTATAACCCAGTCGTACTCACCATGGACATAAGAACTGCTTTCAATAGTAACCCCTAATTCTGCGGCAAGGTCTTCTAATTTTCTTGAAATGATTTTATCGAGTGTATTTTCTTCGACTTGTTTCGTGGTTCTTTTCACCATTAATATAAAATGAATAAGTCCTATTTTCTCTTCATTAAAAATCGCGGTATACCCCCAAATCAAGCCTTTTTCTTCTAATCGTTTGATGAATCTCCATGTTTTTTGTCTTGAGAAACCACCGTGTTTTGCGATCGTTTCTATGTT
>JAPKYG010000126.1 GCA_026394435.1 Methanobacteriota archaeon
GGATCATCACTTCTTATTCTTCATCAGTTTATCAAAGATTGCTCGTTCATTTCTTTTTATTCCGTATTTCTTGAAATAGTGGACGATATTATGAATATCCCGTTTCAGAAATTCCAAGGAGGATGGATGATCAAGGAGTACTGCCTGACCAACATCGATGATATAAGGTTTGTGTTGAAACATGAGAATATTAAACGCACTAAGATCGGCGTGGACTAACTGCACCTTATACATCCGAGTAATAAAGGTCATGATTTCGTCAAATACTTTCTGCGGGTTTGAAAGGAGCACGTCCTTTAACATCGGCGCTGCTTTATTTTCATCACCAATATACTCCATTATCAAAATGTTGTGTAACCGTTTCAATGGGGCTGGAGCCCGCACCTTAGTTCGATGTAATAAATCAAGGTTTTTAAACTCTTTTTTTGCCCATTCTTCGATAATATCCCGTCTGTTTTTATATCCATATGCAAACCGAGGATCACCCTCGATATAAGAAGCGATGTGTTTGAAGGTCATCGTTGACGTCCGGTAGATTTTAATCGCAACAAGTTCATTTTCAGGGGTCGTCCCACGAAAGATATTCGCTTCTTTTCCAGTAGAAATCGGGAAATCTACTTGATCAATTATTTTATCAGAAATCAGTTTCCCAAGTCGCAGGAGTGTCTGTTTATCAAACACTTCACCAAAAGTTTTTCGATTAAAAACCACGCGGTCTAATATCACTTGTGATTGTCGATCGAGTTTTTTCAGCCACTTGTCATCAAGAAGTTCATCAGAAGACATTAATTTCCTCTGGTAATAATTTTCTTCTACTCAGACTACCCGCCTGAGTCCTACTGTATCGAAAAACAATGTCTGCTTTCTCATTTTGGATATCCCATGGTTTAATAATAAGCAGATCACCAGTGCGCACCCGTGCTTTACGTTTCATTTTTCCGGGGATACGAGCCATTCGTGATTTTTTATCCTCACAGACCACATGAATACGAGAACCACCCAGCAACTGTTCTGCAATCGCAAACAATTCATTGTTCTTTCGATTGGGCAATGGTAAACGGTAGTATCCTTCCTCACTTTCTTGGGTCCTCGCATGTGGATTATGTGTCTTTGCATATGTATTCTGTGGTGGTGTCATATATTAAAGCCCCAGTGTATCAGCAATATTCTTAAGCGCGTTCAAACTCAGCTCAAGAAACATCTGAAGTTCTAGTTCCATATCCTCACATAGTTCAATTCGTTTTCGGTTGCAGCCTGTAGCGAAGGATTTATCCTTAAACTTCGTCATCAGCGTCTTTGGTGTCACATCCGCAAGTTTTTTAGACGGCATGACCAGTGCTGCGGCGATAACTAGCCCAGACACTGCATCTGCAGCAATCAATGATTTATCGAGATAGGTTTGTGGTATCTGTGCGGTATATTGATAGTTATGTGCTTTGATTGCGTTGATTGCTTCAATAGGCAGTAAATCATCCAATACTTTAATGGTTACCAGTGAATGGCGCTCAGGTTCGTTTTTTGTAAAATCATAATCCAGGTCATGCAATAGACCGGTGAGCCCCCAAAGCTCCACATCCTCCCCTAATTTCTTTGCCATCTCTTCAAGGATCGCTTCAACGGCCAAGGAGTGTTTGAACAGGTTTTCTGTTCGGAGGTTTTTCTTCAGTAACCCATACGCTTCGTCCCGAGTCAGCATACGACAGAAGAGTAAATAGAGAGTTGATTTAAACTTTCCCCAAACCGTATCAAAAGAGTTTTAAGGATACAACCTGTTTTCTCTGTTGCTGGTGTGACTATAAAAACCATTATGATCGTTGATGAGGAAACTGATATTGTAAAACAAGTTAAAGCAATTTTAGAAAAGGAAGACGTTGAAGTCGTGACTGCAGCCAACAGCCGACAAGCATTAGAACGACTTAAAGAGGAAAACGAAGAAACCTTTGATTTGATCCTTGTGAATACAAGAATGCCTGGCAGTGAGGAAACAACCGCACTCTTCTCAATGAAACCAACCCTAAAAAAACAACCAAGCGGCATTGAAAACTTCTTACAAAAACCATTCACCAAAGAACAATTAGTCGAATTTGTAAAAGAAAAGATAAAAATAGATTGAGCCTTTTATTGATAAAAGGAAAAAATAGGTTTTCTTTCGCATTCAAAAATGGTTACTTGAGGGTTTTCACCCATTCATAGACGGGTTCAACAAGTTTCTTGATTCGTTCTTTTTCTTTGTTCATCGGTGATGGTTTCCAACCGTCTGCAGGCTCAAAATGAAAATCAGTAACCGCTCCAATGCGTTGTTCTTTAGGTTTAAACACGATTTTCAGCGGCATGCCGAATTCAACATCCCAAGGCTTGAGACCGTGGAGTTCGTTAGCAATCGCGACTTTGCTGTTCCCGACGACCGCATAAACGAGAATGATCGGGAGTCGTTTGAGTGATGAGCGTCCACTCCACCCGGCAACCGTCCAGGTGTGAACCTTCGCGGTGAGCGGCATTTCCACCCATTCAGTTTTTTCAAGGTTACAATCCAAGTTCCAGCAATGTGTACGAACAGGCACCCAGGAATCACCGCATTTCGGGCAGCGTGTCCCCATGATTTTTCCGTCTAATAATCCAATAAAGAATTTACTGTTCCAGCCATGACGAATTGTATAGAGTTGATCGTAGTGGAGGAATTGGTTCATCGTGGTTCTGTCCTCTGAGATTTCATGACCGACAAAGGCAAGACCTGTTTCTTTCACTCCCTCAGGTCGATAATCTTTTTTTTCTGTAAAAACTGGTGCTTCTGAAAATTTATTTTTTTTCTTTTTTATAGTAACCGCCGCCATCATTGTCTAATGCCTCCTCAGGATGAAGTTTGAGATACTAGTTCCTGTTCCTGCATGGCTGTTGACGATGCCGCACTCTGGGTTTGGGACCTCGGTTTTTCTACTCAGGTGTTTCTGAGGGATCATCCCTACAAGCTGGTAATAACATTCGATGGTGCTCATAAGACCAGTGGCGCCAACAGGATGCCCGTAACCCAGCAATCCACCACCAGGGTTCATCGGGATATCACCATGCATACTGGTACGTTCATCGCGAATAAACTGAGCGATGTTGGTTTGATCAGCAAGCCCAAGTGCTTTGTAAATTTGTGCCTCGGACGTGGAGAACGCATCATGGATCTCACCAAAATCAATGTCCTTTACCGGATCTTTGATTCCCGCCATCTTATATGCCTGCTCAGCGGAGTTCCTACAAGCAGCAAACTCGGTCATCTCCGGGTACCCAGGTCCATATCGTTCTTTCCAGCCAGGATTGTTTAACCGATCGCCTGCTCGAATCGTACAACTCGATAATCCCATGCCATCGACCGTCACATAATGATTAGGGTTCACCTTCTTTGCATATTTCTCAGAACACACAACAAGGAAAGCAACCCCTCTGCTCATAAGACTGCGATCGTATTTCTTGATAGGATACGATATGAGACGGGAGTTCATGACATCGTCGACCGTGATATATTTATGATCGTTGCGGTACCATTGAGCCTTCGGGTTATCCATAGCGTTATTCTTGTTTTTCGCTGCAATCGTCGCAACGTCTTCTTCAGAAACTTTGTTTTCTTTCATCCATTTATTTGCCATTGCGGCATAGTAAATCGGGTAGATACCACCAACCATAAGCTCGTATCTAATGTCTGATGCCATCGCGATGAACTCACTCCCTTGTGATTGCGAAACCGTGTCCATGGTTTCCCAGCCGACGATACCGACGACATCATGGTGACCGGACATAACCGCAAGGGCTGCTGCATATAATGCGGATCCGCCGGTGTTTCCCCCATTTTCCACCCGGTAATGAGGAAGACCAACAAGCCCAAGATGATCATGAATAATCCATTCTGGGGCGAGTTGATGGCCGAAATGCACTGAGAAATGTGAATAAATCATGAGATCAAGATCACGTAGCGAGAACTCTGGGACGTCTTGCTGTGTTTCTTTTACACATTCGGCTGCTCCGCCTTCGATGCTTTCGAAACCGGTTGGGCCATAATCAAATGGTGTGGTTGCTCCTCCGATTATACAGACTTTTCGTGACATATTTGTTGTCTCTCCTAAGGACTAAAAACCCTTGAAAGGCACCAGTCCCCCAACCGGTAAACTATAAAGAATTAAAAAAGGTTGTTATTTTCTAAAAGAATTTTTACTTTCCAATAACCATTCCCGCAGGATCAATTTTCTTTAGTATTGCTAACTCTTTTTGTAAAGGTGGCGTTGTTACTGAAATTGTTTTGGGGATAATTATTTCAAATCCACTATTCTCTTTGATCTGATCAATGATCACACCAGGATGTATAGAGAGCAGTTTCATTCGTTTCGACTCATCATCAAATCCATAAACACCAAGCTGAGAAATCACCCGATACGGACCACTTCCAGCTGGCAACCCGGTTTTTTCCCGTGAATCAAACCCATTGAGATATCCTGGTGTTGTCAGAAAATCAATCTTTTCAAGGAATCGATGCTTATCCTGCCGCATAATAATAATTGTATTATTACAAAGTGTTCCAACATCGTTCGCGCCACCACTACCGGGGAGTCTTACTTTCGGATGTTCATATGGTCCGATCACGGTCGTGTTAAGGTTCCCGTACATATCGATTTGCGCACCGCCAAGGAACCCATAGTCAATATAGCCTGCCTGTGCCATCGCCATGGAATCATGCATACTTGAAGCAGCGACCGCATGATAAAACGTCCGAGAATCACCGACACTAATCGGAAGCACCGGCATCTCTGGCCCAATCCCACCCGCCTCGAAGAATAACAGTAGGTTCGGCGCATGTGTCCGTTGCGCAAGCATCGCAGCGATCATCGGAAGACCTGTCCCAACAAACACCGATTTCTTATCCTCAAGAATATGAGCGGCCACACACGCAAGTAACTCCGTCGAGGAATATAGTTCTGTTAAAGGTTTTTTCTCGTTCTTTCCTTTCAACCACGGCGCACTCATGGGTTCCTTAAAATGCTCAATCCGTTTCAACTGCGCAAGTTTCTTTACGCCCCCAACAAGCTTTAGATATTGCTGGAAATCATCCACCCCGTACACGTATTTATCAAGATACTGTCGAACTCCATCATCGGTTGCTGACAATGAAAGCCATTCACCAATATGATCCTCATCAAAGAAATACAAATATGGCATCTGACACGGATGCGACCCAAACGGCACCTCAACCACCGCACTTGCTAGATAAAAAGGAATTACCGTCTTCCATGGCTCCTGCCGAATCTGTTTAATATCAACGATTTTTTCCGTGGTCAGAATCAAGTGTCGTGCCGCTCTTGACAACTCAAAATCCTCAACCATGATTCCATCGATCTGCGCGTTTCCAAACTTATCACAACGGGGAACATGAATCACCGCGACATCGGGGTAACACGCAGGAAGCAGACAAACCGGTTTTTCACTAAACGGATCGATCATGGTCTGCGCAGAACTCTTCTTGAACGTATCAGTTCCAAGCATCACCCTCGTCGGAATAAAAGGGAGCCCCATCATTGCAGCAAGGAATCGCCATTGATATCCGGCGTTACTAATCTCACCGGAAACCTTGCATTGGCCGGTCTCCACCGCCCGTCGAGACGCAGGCGACAACCCACGCAACTCATGGCCAAATGAGTACGCGACCTCTACGGTGTTCACACACCCAGAACCAACAAGGAGATCAAGATCATGCACCGCGGTCTTCCCCGTCATCGTAAGGTTCCGTTTCCTCTGCCGGATCATCTCATAGACAATTGCCATAGACACTCTTACGTGGCCAAACCCACCCATTGCAAGCAACGACTCATCTTTTACAAATCGAGAAACAGCCTCTGTAACAGTCATCCGTTTATCTTCAAGACACCTTGATTTATTTGTAAGAATCCACTGACGATTCTCGTCAGGATCATGCCACCCAACAAGCTTCCCTGTACCCTTCTGCATTTCCTTGTTATTTTCTACAAGAACCATTCCCAATCACATCCTCTCTCGGTTAAGAGATGGTGTTTAGAAACTCCCTACTAACGTCAACGACTGACACTACAAAAAATCTTCGATACCCCGAGGCGTAAATTTAAAGACCCATGACCTATCACGATATGAGGATTCGTATGGATTTTCAACTCACCGAACAGCAGAAATTATTCAAAAAAACAGTAAAAGAATTTGCTGAAAAAGAAATCAAACCTCTCGCTTCAAAAATTGACAAAGAAGAATTTTTCCCTCACGAGCTTTATAAAAAAATGGGGAAACTCGGTCTCATGAGCATGACTGTTCCAAAGAAATATGGTGGCACAGGCATCGATAAAATCAGCTATATGATTGCACTTGAAGAAATCTCAAGGGTCTGTGGATCCACAGGTATCACTGTTGAAGCACATAACTCCTTAGGTGTCGGTCATATTTATGAAAAAGGAACTGAGGAACAACGTAAGAAATACCTCCCAAATCTCCTGAATGGTAAAGCACTTGCTGCCTGGGCGCTTACCGAGCCAAACGCAGGCTCAGATGCTGCATCATTACAAACCACTGCTGTTCTCGAAGGAGGCAAATGGGTCATTAATGGAACAAAACAGTTCATCACCAGCGGTGATATCGCAGAAGTGGTCACGGTCATGGCAAAAACAGATAAAACACTGGGGGCAAAAGGAATCAGCGCGTTTATTATAGAGAAAGATACGCTGGGATTTACGGTTGGTGTTTTAGAAGATAAACTTGGACTCAGGGGCAGCCACACGGCAGAATTGATCTTCGAGGATTGTCATGTCCCAGAAGAGAATTTACTTGGTGAAAAGAATCTTGGGTTTGTTGGTGCGATGACGATACTTGATCGTGGTAGAACCGCTATCGGAGCAATGGCTGTCGGTATCGCTCAGGGTGCTCTTGATGAAAGTATTTCGTATGCGAAACAACGGCAACAATTTGGGAAACCTATTGGGAAAAACCAGGCGATCCAATGGATGATTGCTGACATGGCAACCTCGATTGATGCCGCACGATTACTCGTCATGAGAGCAGCGTTCCTTGAAGATAAAGAAGTACCGTTTAGCATTGAGGCATCCATGGCGAAACTCTTTGCTTCCGATATCGCGATGAAAGTTACTCGTGACGCAATTCAGATTCACGGTGGATACGGATATATGCGGGATCTGCCGTTAGAACGATTTTATAGAGATGTAAAACTCACGCAGATTGGTGAAGGAACCTCTGAGGTTCAGAGGATGATTATTGCAAAACGTCTCGGACTCTGAACCATGATTTTGGGGGATAGAAAATGAAATCAAAACAGACAGAGTGTGACACTGTTTTTAAGAAAGACAGATATGAAGAGCTCTATAAAACATTTACTTGGAAAGTACCAACCCATTACAACTTTGGCTTTGACGTTGTCGATCAATGGGCAGAAGACCGAACAAAACTTGCGTTAATCTCGATTGACAGAACTGGGGAGAAAGCACGGTACCACACGTTCTACGACCTGAAGGTGCAGTCAAATCAATTTGCAAACGTTATCCGCGGGCTCGGAGTGAAAAAAGGAGACCGTGTCTTGGTTATCTTACAAAGCATCCCGGAGTGGTATATTGCACTTATCGGGATGTTTAAACTCGGAGTCGTGCCGATGCCAGGGACTGTACTGTTAACCTCGAAAGACATCGAATACCGAGTGAATCGATCTGAAGCATGCATGATCCTTACTGATCTTGATCATGCGGATCGAGTAGAAGCAGTCAGAAAGAACTGCCCGACACTTAAACACATCATGCTCGTTGATGGAAAACGCAACGGATGGTTGAACTTCACAGACGAGATGAAAGTTGTTTCCCGGGAGCTTTCACAAAAAGTGGTTGGAAAAACACGTGCGGATGAACCCTTACTTATCTACTTTACATCAGGAACAACAGGACATCCAAAAATGGTACTCCATACACACAGTTACCCCCTAGGGCATGAAGTGACCGCGAAATTCGCCCAAGCACTCACGAAATGTGACCTTCATTGGACGGTCTCTGAAACCGGGTGGGCAAAAGCAGCTTGGGGAAAACTGTTCGGCCAGATGATAGTCGGCGCTGCCATCATCCAATGGGAGACCCCAGGTCGGTTCGATGCAGATGGTCTTCTCAAAGCAATGGAGAAATACGGAGTCACCACATTTTGTGCGCCACCAACCGTCTATCGTATGCTTATTCAAATGGATCTTTCAAAATACAAGCTCAAACTTCGACATTGCATGAGCGCAGGAGAACCGCTAAACCCTGAGGTGATTAGAGTATGGAAAGACGCGTACGGACTTGAAATCTATGATTTCTTCGGACAAACCGAGACAGTTTGTGTCCTATCCAATTTCCCTTTTATGCCCATTAAATACGGTTCTGTTGGAAAACCAACCCCAGGCCATGATGTGCGCATTGTTGACGATGACGGAAAAGAACTGAAAGTAAACGAAGCCGGAAATATCGCACTCTACATAGGTGATATACGTCCACCAGGGTTATTTAAAGAATATTGGAAAGACCCGGATATCATGAAGAAATCATTCAAAGACAACTATTATTATACTGGTGATCAAGGATACAAGGACCAGGATGGGTACTTCTGGTTTGTTGGACGGGATGATGACATCATTAAATCCTCTGGGTATCGGATCGGGCCTTTCGAGGTAGAATCCGCGCTCATTGAACATGATGCAGTTGCTGAATGTGCAGTGGTTGGCGCTCTCGATCCAGAAGGAGTCCGAGGTATTGTCGTGAAAGCCTATGTTGTTCTTGTAAAAGGATACAAACCATCGGAGGCTCTTACAAAAGAACTTCAAGAACATGTGAAAAATGTCACTGCACCATACAAATATCCACGAATTATCGAATATATGGATGAGTTGCCAAAAACAATCTCTGGTAAAATTTTACGACGAGAGCTTCGGAATAAAAAATAATATCTCCTCTCGTCTCCTTTTATTTTTTACTAAACAAATCCTTCAATGATGCATAGATAAATCGCATAATGAGGGCGTTTTTATATTTCGAAAAACTGATTTGCCCGCCAGTTACACCAATGATTAATTGTGCGAATTTTTTATCTCGCGTAAGCAATCGTACTATTTTTTCAGAATCCGTTCCCCACTGTTTATTAAATCGTCCAAGTAACTTGAGATCCTTCCCAAAATCATCATTCCACAATATCTGATAATGTGATAAAAATTGCTTGCGGAGATCTTTGGCTTTCAATCCATCCGCTATAACGTTTGCAGCGATCTGCCCAGAAGCCATCGCGTAATAAATTCCTTCACCGGTGATAGGGTTGACAAACCCTGCGGCATCCCCGCATAGTATCACGCGAGCTCCATACGTGTTTTCCAGTGGAAAGATAGGAAGAATCGCACCTTTGAGATTTTCAACAGGAAAATCTTCGGGTAGAAGTCCCTTTTCTTTTAAGTTTGCAATAAACGCCTCATACGTTTCCTTCAGTGGGGTTTTTGATTTTGATTTCGGAATCGCAGATTGAAATTCACCGATCCCGATATTTACACAGTTTTTCTTTGGAAACATCCAACCGTAACCAGCGATTCCTTGTGCTTTAATAAAAAGATGAACCAACCGTTTCTTTGTAAAGTATTTATCAAGTTGCTTTGGAGTCAACGGTTGTTCTTGAACAAGTGCAATACAGAGGGTCTCTAGTTTTTTACTAAGATTTGTTTTGTCCGCAACAACACTTTGCGTCCCATCACAGCCGATCACCGCCTGTGCTTCAATTGTTTGACCGTCGTCTAATAGAACAGATGCGTTGTTTTGTTTGATTGAGACGTCAATGACTGTTTTTCCACCAAGAAATGTTGCACCTGCTTTTACAGCAAGGTTTACTAACCCATAATCAAAGTCTTTCCGAAGAACGTTCATAAGTAACGGTTTTTCTCTGATGAGATCAAGCTTATAGCGAAGGGACGAAGAACAGGTAATACTGCCATAAGAGACGGAATCAATAAAGGGCTTGATGTAAGGAAATCGTTTCTGTACGCGAGTGGGAAGACCACCACCACAGGCTTTCTCTCGAGGAAACTCTGCTTTATCGATCAAAACGACAGGGATTCCTTTCTCTGCAAGGTATTTTGCAGCTGTAGAACCGGCTGGCCCGGCTCCGACAACTATAACATCATACTTCATAGCGAAACCAACAGTATGCTTACATCCGGAAAACACCGGGTTTCCAACCAGGTATCGGTGCGTTTAAGGATGCAGAAATTCCAAGCCCAAGAACTAAACGAGTATCTACAGGGTCAATGATACCGTCATCCCAGATACGAGCAGTGCTGTAATAAGGGTTTCCCTCCATTTCATATTTTTTCAGGATCGGATCGGTTAATTGTTTTTCTTCTTTCTTGGTCATTTCAATGCCTTTTCGCCAGAGCTGATCCCGCTTCACCGTAAGAAGCACGGTTGCTGCCTGTTGACCGCCCATGACCGAGATACGAGCATTCGGCCACATCCACAGCTGCCGCGGGCCATACGCCCTGCCACACATCCCGTAGTTGCCGGCACCAAACGAACCCCCGATGATGACGGTGAATTTAGGCACCTGGGCACAGGTTACCGCAGCGACCATTTTTGCTCCATCCTTGGCGATCCCGCCAGCTTCGTATTTCCTGCCAACCATAAACCCGGTAATGTTCTGTAAAAAAACAAGAGGTATTTTTCGCTGGCAACACAGTTCAATAAAATGGGTTCCTTTCAATGCTGATTCAGAGAACAGTACACCATTATTTGCTAGGATCCCAACAGGGTATCCCATGATCCGGGCAAATCCACAGACCAATGTTGTTCCGTAGAGTGCCTTAAACTCATGGAACCGCGATCCATCGACGATGCGAGCAATAATCTCCCGTACTTCAAAGGGCTTGCGCGGGTCTTTTGACAGGATCCCATAGATTTCTTTAATATCGTACGCTGGTTCTTCTGGTTTTTTAATGTCCAGATGGGTTTTCTCAGGTCGATTCAGGTTCTCAACGATATTTTGTGTGATACGGATTGCATCACGATCATCGAGAGCATAATGGTCTGTAACACCACTTTCCCGACAATGTGTGTCAGCGCCGCCGAGCTCTTCTGCGGTGACTTCTTCGCCAGTTGCTGCTTTGACAAGAGGAGGCCCTCCAAGGAAAATAGTTCCGGTTCCTTTCACGATCACGGTTTCATCAGACATTGCTGGTACGTATGCGCCGCCAGCGGTACATGACCCCATCACAACCGCGATTTGCGGAATCTCCATGGACGACATCTTCGCCTGATTATAAAAAATCCGTCCAAAGTGCTCTCTGTCAGGGAATACCTCATCCTGCATTGGCAGAAAAGCGCCACCAGAATCAACCAAATAAATACACGGTAGATTGTTTTCCATAGCAATTTCTTGTGCACGAAGATGCTTCTTAACCGTAATCGGATAATAGGTACCACCGGTGACGGTTGCATCGTTTGCAACAATCATGACTTCCCGGCCATGGATAATGCCTATTCCAGTGACGATACCTGCGGCTGGCGCCTTATTCTCATACATATCATAGCCTGCAAGCGTATTGAACTCCATGAATGGTGAATCAGGATCGAGAAGCGCGTCAATACGTTCCCGTGCAAGCATCTTATTGCGAGACTTATGAAGCTTTACCACCTCATCACCACCGCCTTTAAACGCAACTGCAATCTTCTCTTTCATATCTTTTGATAGTGTCTCATAATGAATGAAGTTATCTTTGTATTCCTTACTCGAAGTATTAATTGTGCTATCAATAATTTCCATACTATTCCTCCTCTTTTTCTATCTCAGCGGTGAGTTGGCCTATCTCAATCTGATCTTTTTCTTTAAAATGAATCTTCTTGACTTTCCCATCATACGGGGCGCGTATCAGATATTCCATCTTCATTGCCTCGATTACCAGGATAACATCATCTTTCTTTACTTGGGAGCCTTCCTTGACTTTGGCATGGACAACAGTTCCCGATATGGGTGAATTCAAATCTCCTTCTTTTTTCTCTGTCTTTTTCCTTCCGGTAAGTTCGATGCGCTTTACTTTAAAGATGCTCCCATCAATAAATACAAATTTGCTGTCATCTCCCTGAGAGATGACACTTTTAATTATTCGGTCACCAAGCTGTACTGAAAGTTGTCCGGGTTTTACCTCTGTAGCAGTGACGGTGTACTCGTTGTTATCATAGGTAATGAAAAACTGGTTATCTCTGCGTTCCACCGTCACATTGTACACATGAGTATTATGCTCGTAATTAATGAACATTTAAATCACCATGTTCGTAAAGTATATATATTCTCTATGTATTCTTAATATTGATAGCATGATAGGAAAAGAGAATAAGGGCAAGCGTAAAAGGTTTACGCATATCAGTAAAGAGAATACAAAGATAATAACAGAGTATGTCATATATAGGACAGCAAAGAAAACTCTAGAGATGAAATCACAAAGAAATGTCAAAATAGCATTGGAAAAATTAGCTGATCATCTAGGTAAAAAATCATTAAAGGATGCAACCAAAGAAGATTTGGTAGATTACTTTGGTGATACAAAGATATTCGATCAGCATAATAGATCCAGAGATTCTAATGCTGTATTGATAATACCTTTTTATCGTTGGGTGGAAGGAATAGAGGATAAGACAAGACCATCAAATATGAAATGGTACGAAGGTCAAACAAACCAACAGAAAAGAAGGTATTTAGATCCGCAGAGAAAAGAGAAGGATCTAATTACAGTCGAGGATTACGAGAAGATAATCACGGCGTCAAATGATGCATACGGTCAAGAAAAAGCATTATGGGAGACGATGTATCTATCAGGAGCACGACCCAACGAAATAGCACAGCTGAAGATTAAAGACGTAACAGAAGAAAAAGACGGTAACTATACAATAATGATAGATCAAGGTAACTCAAAGACAATACCAAGAAAGATACCATTACCAGAGCAACCATATAATCTCATAAGATGGCTAGGAACTCATCCCTTAAAAGCAGATAAAAAAGCGTCATTATGGATGTCATTGAAGACATCAGAAAAAATAGATACGCAGAATGGAGAATTTATAACAAGACGTTTCACAGCATTAAAAGAAAAGGTATCAATAAAAAAGACATTGTTACCTAAGAGTTTTCGTAAAACAAGAGCAACGATATTGTTCCAAGATAAAAACTATAATGATGGTGATATAGCTAAGATTATGGGTTGGACACCCATGACAGTAGCGCAAAGACGAGTAGAATATGATTTAACGGATTTTGACGATCTTAAAAAGAAGGTCTTTGCTAAACCAAGATTATCCATAAGTTATGATGAATTGGATAAACAAAAGAAAACAATGGAACAGAAACACGAAAAAGACATACAGGATCTTAAAAAAAGAATAGCTGGATTAGATAAAATAAATAAAAAATTTAGAGTTCCAATGGATTTTCTAGAAGCTTTTGCAAATGTACTTTATATTCAAGTTGAATATTGGTTAGATGATCTTAAAAAAGGAAATAAAAGTTTTTGGACTGGTAAAGAAGATATATTATATAAAGCTGTCAGTTTGTTAAAAGATGATGGAATTAAGCAATTTAAAGAATATAATGACCAAAAAAAAAAAAAGCAAAAAAGGAAAAAAAATAAGAATCAGTTAATGACAGAAGTGTCTTTACGGGGGGATAGGCCCAGGGAGATGGGGGCGAAGACCCCTCTCCCGGGTAATACACTGTAAGGACACATGCTGTGGTAACAGCATTTCTCCAGATTTCTTGTATTGACAGTTGATTACTTATTCCTCTATATGTAATCGACAGCTCACATTAGTCTATGGCTAATGTGGGCTTATTCTTTAATCGAGTAGAAAAATATATAAATCGTTGATATTTAATATAGGCATATGTCGAAGTCTAAAAAGTATGTATATTATCGGTATAGAGGAAAGGTCTATCGTTACCTGGATTCCAGAAAGGGTAAGAAAGAGATTGGTCCTGCGACCGGAAGGGAGCGCCCAGGAAGCGCAACAGCGCGCTCCTGGACAGGGTGTAAAACCTGCCCGGAAGACCAAAAGGTCGCTCCGAGGGAGCAATTCTAATTTCTTACCCCTATAAAGTAAGAAATAATATTCATAAGTATGTTCGTATTTTGCGAAGTATTAAATACATAAAGTTTAAAAAAGAATGTCGTATTCTCTTTATTAGACATCACTATGATGTTGATCCAATAGCGTCAGATGACTGAGGATCTTACTGGCACGCTTGTGCTAGTATTACATCATATCAAAGTAGTGTCAGATTCTAAGGAAATACTATCGAGTGAAAGGAGATAATAGAAAGAAAGATGGTTGTAAATAATGCTAAAATGTGTAAACCATAAAGAGATAAAAAATGCCAATAAGAATAAATTCTAAAGAAATCAAAGTGAAAGATGTAGTTAATCTAATGGATTACATGGATTTGATTGGGATCAAATACGATTTAGTATTTGAGCTTAAGGACTTTAAAGAACATGATTGAAAAAAGAATGGTCTTACCAGATAGAATACAATTGGTTTGTTCACCAAATTGGAATAGTATTAATGGAGATCAGGATTTTTTCAAAAACGGTTTTAACAAGGCAAAGGAAAAAAAATGGGTTGTTACAAGACCAAGGAATAAAAAGGGAGAACAGCGACCAACGGTAAACATACCGGAAGATCTTTATTCAAAATGTTATTCCTATATTACACATATTACTATCAGTTTAAAAAAACCGTATTCAGTAGGGATGGAATTTAATTTTATTCGTTTCATAAAGAACCATTGTTGGTCAATTAACCCATTGTTTTATAACGCAGATTATGATCAAAGAATACGAATACATGAAGATAATTATATTGATAATAAAATATTTCAAATTGACAATTCCGGAATATACGATCAGTTGATTAAAGACGTTTCATATCTGGCAAGGACAATATCAGAACAATATGTAAGAGAGCTATTCGGGATTGTTCCATTTGATTATGATTTTGTCTCTATCAAACAGATAGAATTCAACATCGATTACAATGTAGGATCAAATCAAAGTTTAAATATATTCGATAAATTAATAATATTCTTACATAGCGATAGCGGTTATTTCTGGAGAGAAAAGGATTTACAGGAAATAGCATTAAAAATCATCGAACCAAAAGTAAGTGATTTCGAGGATCTAAAACCTTTAGAGATAAATGAAAAGCTACGATCTCACTATTTGTTCTTCGAAATATGCAAAGGAATGAAATTTAAGATTTACCGGAAAACAACCGATCATATTCGGGATGAATTAATATTTGAATCAAGCTATATTAAAAGGTATTATCCAACTCAACAGTTCGATAGGATATACGAAACGCTATATGAAAAAGGGAAAGAATTTTTACAGAAGACAAAATTCAATGATGTTTTACAGGGTTTAAATGAAAAACCGTCTTATACGAAAGGTTGTGAAGAACGTATGAGAAATACATACGAGTTGTTAGGAAAATTAAAAAATGGAGCTGGTCTCCAAGAGGTCTATGATGCTGTCTATTTTGGTGATTCGGTAGTAACACCAGAAGGTATTCAAGTATTAAACAATAATCCAGATTTAAAAAAAGATTTTATAAGAAGTCTTTCAAGTAGTGGACAAAAAATCTATATATTTTCACCAGAAGAAGCAAATAAAAACAGGGAGGAGAGAGAACAAGAAAAGAAGATCTTAAATAAAATATATGACAAACAAAATAATTTCATGGATTGAATTAAAAAATACAAGATGGTTAAAGAAAAACGGAAATTTCCCAAGACATTTAGTTACCTATTGTCAAGGATGTGATTCACAGCATTGTCATTGGTTAAAAAAAGTAAATAACAAGGAAGCGATCTATTCTTGTGTTAACTGTTACAAGGATAATCCCTAAGGTGTCGTAAGACACTCCGGAGGAGTAAAAGGGATTATCCTGATCTAAAGGAAGATAAAATGCGAACAAGAATACTTTATATTACAATATCAATAATCGTCATACTTTTAAGATTCTTCGTAATAGGAGTAAAAATATGATAAAACAAGATGACGAGAAATGTCATCTAGAATCAATTTAAAGGGCATTCACTAGGGCAAGGAAGCAATATCTCGAAGAAAACGACATCTAAGTAAATAAAGAAAAGAATTGGGTAAAAGTCTTACGAACATGTTATAAAAGAAAATCGTAATTAATGAACATGGTTACAGCCCCATCCTCCAGCGTCCCACATGCTGCCAAGGGGAATGCGGATCTGCCTCTTTATATCGAACAAGCTCTTGTCTTTGTGTGTGCAACGAATCATAAACCGCAAGCGCAATGATTGCATCTAGGGGGAGTCCTTCTTTTGTAACCAGCCAGTCTCTGAAATAATCATTGATAAAATGGGTGGTAATGTTTCCTTTTCTAAACTCAGGATGCTCAAGAACCTTCTTTAAAAACGAGATATTCGTCGTAACACCCAACACAACGTAATGAGAAAGAGCCCAGATCATCTTATTGATACTTTCGTCCCGGTCTTCACTGTTCACTGTTAGTTTTGCAAGCATCGGATCGTAGTACGGGCTGACATGGAAGTTCGTCTCAACACCGGTATCATTCCTGATATTTGGCCCTATTGGAAGCTCTACTTTATCAAGGGTTCCGATACTGGGGAGGAAACCATTCGAGGGATCTTCTGCGTAGATACGACATTCCAAGGCATGACCACGCTGGACCAGGTCATTTTGTTTAAAGGTGAGCTCCATGCCGCTGGCGATACGCAGCTGCCATTTCGCAAGATCAACACCGGTCGTCGCCTCTGTAATCGGATGCTCAACCTGCAGACGCGTGTTCATCTCCATGAAATAGAAATTTTGTTTTCCATCCACCATAAACTCGATCGTACCCGCGTTCGTGTACCCAACTGCTTCAGCGGCAGCAACCGCTGCCGTCCCCATTTCGTCACGCAACTTCTTCGTCATCACTGGCGAGGGTGTTTCCTCGATGATTTTCTGATGCCTACGTTGAATGGAGCATTCACGTTCAAACAGATGAATAACATGACCATGTTCATCAGCAAGAATCTGAAACTCAATATGGCGTGGTTTATCGATATATTGTTCAAGGAAAACAGAATCGTTGCCAAACGAGGATTTCGCTTCTCGTTTCGCACTCTCAATAGATTGCTCCAGCTCAGCTTCCGCGTGAACAACCCGCATTCCTTTTCCGCCACCCCCAGCAGTCGCCTTTACTAAGAGGGGAAAACCAATTTTTTTACCCTCTTTAATTAATGTTGTAAGATCTTGTTTTATACCATTATACCCAGGGATCACCGGGACGTTCGCACTTGCGATCGTTTTTTTCGCTTCAATTTTATCCCCCATCAAACGAATAACTTCTGGAGTCGGCCCAATGAATTTAATACCAGAATCAGCACAGGCTTTTGCAAAATCAGGGTTCTCTGCAAGAAACCCGTACCCAGGATGAATCGCTTCTGCGTTAACGTTCCGTGCGCTTTCAATAATTTTTGCGATATTCAAGTAACTTTCTGAAGGGGTAGGATCTCCAAGGTTGACAGATTCATCCGCAATCTGGACATGCGGTGAATGACGATCAACTTCTGAATACACGGCAACGGTTTTAATGCCCATCTCCTGACAGGCTTTGATGATTCGAACAGCTATCTCACCGCGATTCGCAATCAGTACTTTCTTAAACATGATATTTACCTCTTCCAGTTCGGTTTTCGTTTCTCCAGGAACGCGTTGATCCCTTCCTGGCCTTCTTTGGAAACCCGAAGTTCGGAGATTTTTTCCACCGTAAATTCCTTAAATTTTTTTATATCCATCTCTATAAAATTATTAATGAGATGTTTGACTTCTTTTATCGCGTAAGGGCCTGATGAGCGAACTTGTTCAACACAGGAATTCACGATATCGTCGAGTTTCTCAGGGGGAGCAATGAGATCAATTAATCCAATTTTATTTGCCATAACCGAATCAAAGCGTTCACCTGTAATAAAGAGACGACGCATATCCGCTGGTGTCATTCGTGGTGCAACAAATGTCGAAATCACTGCGGGGATAATTCCGAGTTTCACCTCGCTAAATGCAAACTGTACCTCAGGAACTGTTACTGTTATATCACAGACAGCAAGGAGTCCAATACCCCCTCCAAACGCATGACCGTTGATCCGTCCAATCACTGGTTTCGGACAGGAGTAAATCGTTTCATACATGTCAAGAAGAAGATGGCTATCTTTTTTATTTTCCTCCTTAGAATAATTCACCATTCGTTTCATCCATGAAAGGTCTGCTCCAGCGCAAAAGGATTTCCCACCCCCGGTAAGGATAATTGCAGCCACGGAATCATCAGTAGTAAACTGTTTGAAACAGCTGGTTAGTTCGTTCATAAGCACGTCATTCATGGCATTATGAACATCTGGTCGATTCAATGTAACAGTTACAACATCGTCTTTTTTTGTAGATACAAGGGTTTCATAGTTCATCCTGTTACCTCCCCTTGGTATTGTATCGCACTCATAGGAACTTGATACATAAAGGTTTCCATACTTTTATCGACAATTGCCGATTTCTCCTCTATTTTCCTTTAAAAGTTGGCTTCCTCTTTTCGACGAACGCGGTAACACCCTCAGTGAAATCCTCTGTGCCTGCCGACCATGCGGCCGTTTTGCTCTCCAGCTCTAGATGCGAAATCATATCGTTATCCAAGCTTTTATTAATCAACATTTTAGCCTTTCCAACAGCTATCGGTGGGAGCGTACGAAAAGCGGATACAACGTCCTCAACAGCAGCATCGAGTTTGTCAGCATCAACAACCTTGTTTATCATACCAAGTTGATATGCCTCTTCTGCGGTAAACGTCTTCGCAGTCAAAATATACTCACAAGCCCGCTGATATCCAATTAATTTTGTGACAAACTGTGTCCCACACCCTGGTGCAAGGCCAATGCCAATAAACGCGGTACTCAGTTTTGCATCCTTCACCGCGATAATGATATCACATGCAAGGGCAAGGGAGAGACCAGCGCCAAATGCGGAACCATTCACTGCAGCTATTACTGGTTTTTCCATACTCCGCATCTCGATGATACAACGATGAATGGCTCGGGTTAAATCCCTAAGGAATCGTGATTTATCAGCTGTAGCATACATTTCTTTGACATCACCACCACTACAGAATCCTTTCCCAGTTCCCTTTATAACTACAGCCCGAACCGCATTGCTCTTGGCAACATCCTGGAGAGCCTCGTACAACTCATGGCCGAGTTTCATGTCGAATGAGTTCAGACGATCCGGTCGATTTAACGTAATATATGCCGCCATTTCTTTTATCGTAAGTTGTAAGGTTTCATAGCTCATAATTCTCTGAGAATCACTCGAAAGCATTTAAATGTTAAGAAGAATTATTCTTAAGAAAATACTCCTACTCTAATCAAGCGTGTTTTTTCTTTTTTCCTATATCAAACAACTTAAACCATGAGACACAGGCAACACCAACAAGAGCAGCGATAAGAAAATCAGCCAGAGGCATAGGTGAAAAATGGAAGAGATCTCGAAGAAGCGGAACCAGGAGTATAAATACAAGACTCAACAAAGCACCGGTAATTACGAACCATAGCGCCTTATTCTTCGAATTGAATGTTTTTACCATGCTTCGGGATCCAGAAAGATTGACGACGATCAACATGATATTTGCAATGACCAGTGTGGCAAATGATAGTGTACGAGCTTGATCCTCATTCGCAGGAGTACCATTGTAAAACCAGAGGAACACAAAGATCACCGCGATGAGGACGCTGAGACCCTGAATAAAACTGTATAAGAAGTTCTTCCGCCCAAACAACCGTTCCTTTAGATTTCTTGGTGGGCGATCCATGATGTTTTTCTCTTCAGCCTCAGCCTCAAAAACTGTGGAGCACGCAGGATCAATAATCAGCTCAAGAAACGCAATGTGAGCAGGCAACAATACCAAAGGAAACCCCATAAGAATGGGAATAAGCGCCATCCCTGCGATAGGAACATGAACAGAAAAAATATAACTAATAGATTTCCGTAAATTATCAAAAATTCTTCGCCCCAATCGAACCGCCTGAACAATTGATGAAAAATCATCATTCAATAATACGATAGCAGAGGATTCACGGGCAACATCAGTTCCTCGCTCACCCATCGCAATACCGATATGCGATGATTTCAATGCGGGAGCATCGTTGACGCCGTCTCCGGTCATTGCAACAATTTCCCCATTTGCCTTGAGGGCATCAACAATCGCTAGTTTCTGTTCGGGAACAACGCGGGCGAATATATTAACGGTTTTGATTTTCTCTTGGAGTTCCTCGCGACTCATGGCTGCAAGCTCAGGACCAGTGATAAAATCCTCAGGGTTTTTCAGACCGATTTGTCGTCCTATATGTTGGGCGGTACCAGGGTAATCACCCGTAATCATAATAAGTCGCATACCAGCAGTATAACATTCTTTCAACGAGGGTGCAACCGCGGTACGCACTGGGTCGACGAACCCGAGCAACCCGACAAATTCAAACTCGAAATCATGCTGTTTATCAGGTAGTGATTCTTCCGGAAAACTCGATTTTGCCACTCCAAGAACTCGAAGTCCTTTGTCCGTCATTTGTTTCACATATACGTGTAATTCTTTTGTCTGCTCTTTGTTGAAATGACATAAATCTGCGATAGCTTCCGGTGCGCCTTTTGCCGCAATCACATGCTTTCTTCTATCAGCGGATTCCCAAACGTTCGAGAGGGCTAACAAGTGTTTTGAGAGAGGATACTCCCGGACTAGTTTCCAGTTTTCATGAACGTGTTCTGTGTTTGAAAGGAACTTTTCAGTCGTATTTTTTATTTCTTTTTCAATTGGATCAAACGGGTCTTTTTGACTAGCCAAGAAACCGAACTCCAACAGATCATGAAAGGTTTCAGGTAAAGGTTTCATCCCATTTTTTTCTAAATCAAATGAGGTCTCTTTGGTAAAAAGAGAACTTAATATCATTTTGTTCATGGTCAATGTGCCTGTTTTATCGACGCATAAGACAGTGGCAGCTCCCAGCATTTCAATCGCAGCGGTATTTCGTGTCAGGACATGCCGTTTGGACATCCGCCATGCACCTAAGCTTAAAAATATCATAAGAACAACCGGAAACTCCTCAGGCAGGATAGCCATACTTAAACTCAGGCCTGCGAGGAACCCAGTGACCCAGTCACCACGCGTAATACCATAGACGATTATAACAATACTACAAAGAATTAACCCGGCGATTGCAAAATTTTTTACTAACCGCGTAGTTTCTTTCTTCAATAAGGTTTCTTCAGGTTTAATTTTCTGTAACGCTTTGCCGATTTTACCCATTTCTGTATGACTACCAACACAGGTTACCCGGGAGATTCCATGACCCTGTACAATAAGAGTCCCGGAATAAACAAAAGGTAAATCATCGCCTCCAGGCTGTGTAAAGGAGGTTACGCCATCCCATTCTGATTTTCGCACTGCAAGGGATTCACCGGTGAGAAGTGATTCATCAGCTAAAAGATTCGAAGAAAAAATAACCACTGCGTCAGCAGGGACACGATCTCCTTCCCTCAGAATTATAAAATCATCTCTAACAACTTCGCGTCCAGGGATTCTCTTTTGTTGTCCATCTCTGATAACTAGTGCACGGGGACTTGACAGATTTTTCAACGCCTCTAATGCACGTTCTGTTTTTCGTTCCTGATAAAAAGTGATACCAACAACAACAAAGACGAAGATCAATAACATGATTGCGTCTTGTTTTTCCCCAAGAAGAATATAGATGAGACCTGCTCCAAGTAAAAGCAACAACATGGGCTCAAGGATGACATGAAGAAAAATTACCAGAATATTTTGTTTTTTCTGCGAAGGGAGCTCGTTATAGCCTTCATCTCGGAGTCGTTTCGCAGCCTCCGATTCAGAAAGACCTGTTATCGTCTCAATACCTTGTACTTTAGGGATGTCACTAGAGGATGATTGTGATGTTTTCATTGATGAACGGGGGAACTAGCTGCCTAGATATAGGTTTTTTGATTTGTCAAAAAAAGAAGAAGAGAAGAGTATCTCGTGTTATTGGGCAGGGTATCCACCGATTTTCAGGGTTGGATCCCCGAGCAGCATGAACTCTTCAACGGTAAATTCGTCATCATGGACATCAGTGATATACCCATTTTGCATCTGGGTCATCATTTGGCCAAGGTACTCACTGCTGTTGTATGCGGAGAAGAACTCAATTGACATTTTCCCAGCACCACTATCGATACCACCATAAGCAGTACGAGTTGCTCCAATTGTTGCAATCGCACCACCACCCTCCTGTTTGAGAAACGCCCAGGCATAACACGGGATTCGCTGCGAGGTATTGACACCAAGTGCTTTAACTAAGAAAGTGACTATGTTTTTAATTTTTGAATAATCCAGGGTATCTTGGAGGACGTAATCGATTTTTGCAGTGAGACATGCGTCAAAAAATATGATTGGAAGTTTATATTCATTCTTTTGATCTTCGATGTATGCAGTAAAATAATATTTCATTTGCAGTCCAGATGGGGTGAAGGTTCCCATACCATGTTCAAATCCATGACCTGAGTAATCTAGGAATCCTGCGCCGTCTGTTATAGCATTTGAAATTGTTTGTCGGTTAAAGTTACCCTTCGATGTCCAGATGATCTTTGGTGTAAATTGGGACATGATTCCCATGAGGATTACGTTGTTTTCTTCGCCGTCATTTCCTGGCGACCAGCGAAACGTGTTCCCGCCAATGAAAACCATCGTGTTAAACCAGTCGCTGCCATAGGTTTCAGTTTCATAGTGGATGATCTTATCTACAGCGATGCTTACTTCTTGGACAGAGTCGCAGGCGAGTCGACCAAGATGAACGTCAGGATAAAGATCGATGCGATCGCTTGATTCACCGAACTTATCATTGTTGTTGGTGTCCCAACTGGAGAAATTACCATAAGCATCATGGATATCAGAATAATAAAGATCTGTAATCATCCCATCATCTTCAAAACCCCACAAGCTCACATAGCTTCGTCGAATAGGAATCTTCTCGACACCACCAACGAGCATAACCGAGGAGATAGAATTAGTTTCAATAGCATCCTTAATCGCATATTTAATCTGCTCTGGTAAATCTCGACCAGTTGAATGGATAGCAATCCACTCTGTCGTCATCAGGCTTGTAACAATATTATATTTATTTTTATGCACAACAAGAGGTTGAAGCGCTGCGGTGTATTCTTCAGGAGCAATGATAAGTAACTTGTTGTCTGCAGGGAGACTTGAGAGATTCTTTGTTTGCTCATAGGTCACTGTTATCTGCACGCTAGGAGTATAGAGGAGAGTATGTTGGTGTGGTAAATACAAAAGAGGATAATATTGAACTGAAAGAAGGATAACATGATCATTTCCATTTAGACCGGCACCGACCTGATAGTCCAAGCGAGACAAGGGATAAGTGTTCATGCCTAAATAGACCAAATCGTTTTTTACCTGTTTTTCATTTGAGGGCTTTAGCAGTGCACCGGAAACCGGTGTTGGTTGAACTGCAGGAAGAATCTCCTTTGTAAGCTCTTTTACTTGTACAGAAGAAGTAGCAAAGGAGACATCCTTTATAATTGTTCCAAAAGGAAACGTAAACAGTTTTGTAAAAACAGGTAACACAGGATTACCAGGTAATGCAGCATATGAGGTTGCTTCTTTGATCTGTACAGAAAGATAATTATTTTGATCCGTTATCACAGGTTCGGAGAATTGTATTTCTTCTTGAATAGACATTTTTTAACTCTGGATGTTGATTGTAACAGCTGCTCCAAAACCACTGATCAATAATATTCCCATTACTATAATTGGAAGAATTTTCTTCATATGTATCCCCTTATTATATTACTCTTATTGTAGGAGTACTATTTAAAATCTCGTTACTTAAAATGCTTCAAACGAATAAACAAGAGGATACGAAATATTATATAAAACAATCCTCATGTCCGAACAGATTATATCCATGGAAGAAAACAATTACGATTACGTCGCTGTTGAGCAGAAATGGCAAAACAAATGGTTTGATGCAAATATCAATGTTGCTCAGAAGGAAAAACAGAAAAAATTCTTTCTTCATTTTGCATACCCGGGCGTTTCCGGATACCTCCACGTAGGGCACATGCGAGGATTCACTTATTGTGACGTCATCGCCAGATATAAACGAATGACCGGGTACGACGTCTTGTTCCCCGCAGGATTCCATGCTTCGGGGATTCCCTCAGTCGGGTTTGCAAAAAAAGTCGAGCGACACGACGAAGACACCATTAAACTGTTGAAACAAAACGGGTGTACAGACGCGTTTATCAAAAAATTAACAGACCCGATAGAGGTTGTAAACTATTTCAGCAAAGTTTATGTGGATGATTACTGGAAGCGATTCGGATTCCTCATTGATTACACCCGGTTGATGAATACGATCTCTGACGGATATAAGAAGTTCATCCTATGGCAGTTCCATAAACTTCATGAAAAAAATCTGTTGACTCAGAAACCACATTTTGCCCCATACTGTCCAAACTGTGGACCGGTCGCGGTCGATAAATCAGAAACCGATGTCGCCCAAGGTGGCTCTGCAGAGATACTTGAGTTTACGGTTCTCAAATTCACCCTGAAAGATGGGACGATTCTCCCTGCAGCAACACTCAGACCAGAAACAATCTTTGGTGTAACCAACATGTGGGTGAATCCTACTGTCGAATATCAAAAAGTAAAAATCAACAATGAAACCTGGATCTGCTCCAAGGAATGTTTACAAAAACTTACGTATCAATATGATACTGTCCAACCACTGCATGAAACCATCAAAGGCCAAGATCTTATCGGTAAAACATGCCTAGTACCAGAGATAAACAGGGAAGTTCCGATTCTTGCGGGTGTATTCGCAGACCCTAGTGTTGCTACAGGAATAGTCATGTCGGTGCCTGCTCACGCCCCCTATGATTGGATAGCCCTCGTGGAATCAAAAGAAAAAATCGAGGCAATCAAAATTATCGATGTTAAAGGATTCGGTAATAACCCGGCAAAAGAAGCATGTGATCAACTTCAAATAAAAAGCCAAACAGAAACAGAAAAACTCAACGAAGCAACCGATGTTGTGTACAAAAAAGAATTCCATACCGGGACATTAAATGAGAAATGCGGTAAGTACGCTGGTATAAAAATCGCAGAAATAAAAGACACGGTAAAAAATGATCTCATACAGAAGAACCTTGCGACTCTGATGAAAGAATTCTCAGAAAAAGTAATCTGCAGATGCAAAGAAACAGTAGTCATTAAACAAATACCTGATCAATGGTTCATAAAATACAGTGACCCTGTTTTGACACAAGAATCAAAAGACTATGCTGCAACCATGAATATTTATCCTCAGGAATATAAAGATGAACTACCAAAAATCCTTGACTGGTTTGGCGACCGAGCAGCGATCAGACGAGGCTCCTGGCTTGGAACTGAGTTCCCCTACAAGAAAGACTGGATCATCGAACCAATTTCAGATTCAACACTGTATTCAGCGTATTATATTCTCGCTTCGTATGTGAATCAAAAGAAGATTTCAGCAAAGGATATGACTGATGAGTTCTTTGACTATGTATTCTATGGAATCGGGTCTGCACAACATAAGATCTGGCAGACGATTAAATCAGATTTTGACTACTGGTACCCTGTTGATATTAATCTCGGCGGAAAAGAACATAAAACTGTTCACTTCCCTGTCTACATCATGAACCATGTTGCGATCATGCCAGAGCAGAAACGCCCACGCGGGATTTTTGTGCACTGGTGGGTGACACAAAAAGGGAAAGAAAAAATCAGTAAATCTAAAGGCGGCGCCGAACCAATTATCGAGGCAGCAAGCACGTATGGCGTGGATGCGATGCGTCTCTATTACCTGCATATCGGGTCACCGTTTGTTGATATAGAATGGGAACCTGAAACTGTGCTTAAATACAAAAACCG
>JAPKYG010000218.1 GCA_026394435.1 Methanobacteriota archaeon
ATGCTGAAGAACATCTATATGAAAACCTGCCGATAAACAGTAGCAATTATCCTACTTTGTTTGTTCAATCTGATGATTGCAAAGAAGGTGTACATTACCGGAATATATCAATTGTTGATAATGATATTTGGATTGAGCAAAACCAAGAGATAAATTTCACCTGTTTTTCCTCCCTCAACTACAATTTCAATTTATTATAGTTTCATATACACTAATGAGAACCCAGATGTGGCTGTAAGAGTAAGATTTTTGTAATTATTAGAGAAAGAATACTTAAAAGTAGCGTTTTGAGGAGGAACCATAGTTGTATTGGTCAATATAAGGTTTCCATCTTTTAGTTCATATGTCCCAACAGTATGCGCATAATAAGGGGAAGACCCAATTATAGCGTAATAACTATAGTTAAATATATTGTCAGTGAAATTATAAACACTCATAAAAGACTCGTTGACTCCCGAAGAATTAATCAAATTGGTGACATTAACCCAAGTTCCAATAATATAGTATATATCTTCGCTGTGTTCCAATCCTGTGTTAGAGTTTTGTGTACATCCACTTAATAATCCTGCACTAATTACAATTAAAGCAATTACCGATATTGTTATCTTCGCCATAACCTTTGCCTTCGCCTTACAATTTTGTAGCTAATACTTCTTTAAAAACATTCCTTAGAAACCTGGTTCTAAATGTTGAGGGTAACAGGACACCAGGCGATTATCTCACATTGGATAATAGTCGATTACTCGCTTCCATTTAATTCATAATAATATAAATGTTACTTTTCTTGCGAGTAAAATCCAATGACAAGATATAAATACTGACGGGGGGATTTTAATTTTATAAAACCCGTGTTTTGAGGGGAGGAACAAAAACATGAAAAACAAAACAGTGGTAATTTTTGTATGTACGCTGTTGATTGCAGCTATAGTGTTACCAGTGGTAGGAACTGTTAACGAAATAGTAACTAGGGAAAACAAATTTATTGATAATCAAACCAGTATGAGTTTGCCCTTGGAGAGGTTATTGTTAAACTGAAAAAAGATACGACATTCTCAAGGTCCCTATTCACAACTTTGAATGAAAAACACCAAGTGTATGATCTTGAGAAGGTGTTCCTAAACGCTGAGGACACAATCCTTGACAATATCTACCTTCTTCATGCCCCCATAGGATCTGACATTCTCTCTATTGCACGGGAGTATGCGGCGTGTCCTGATGTTTTGTATGCGGAGCCCAATGGTATGGCTCGTGCTTGTGGTATCCCCAATGATGCGCATTTCAGTAATCAGTGGTCATTGCAGAACACAGGCCAGGCGATTTGGATCCAGAAATTATTGGGTAAAATTACCATTAATTTCCATATTTCAGGCACTCTTGATGCTGATATTGATGCACCCGAGGCATGGGACATAGAAACAGGTAACCCAGATGTGGTGATTGCTATCGTTGACACCGGGATTGATTATACGCATCCAGACCTTGCTGCTAACATTTGGAATAATACGGATGAAATCCCCGGGAATGGTATTGATGATGACACCAATGGATATATCGATGATATAATGGGCTGGGATTTTGCTTACTATGATAACGATCCAAAGGATGACTTAGGTCATGGGACATCTTGTGCTGGTATTGCGGGTGCAGTGTGTCTAACAACGGTATTGGGATGGCAGGGGTCTGTTGGAATTGTTCCATCATGCCTGTGCAGGTTTTGAATGAGACCGGGTCAGGGTATTGGGATGACATGGAAAACGGTATCAAATATGCCGCTGATAATGATGCTGATGTCATTAGTATGAGTTTCGGTGGTTATAGCGTACCAAATATATTGCTGGATGCCGTGAACTATGCGTATGGCAAAGGAGTCTTTCTGTGTGCTGCTGCTGGAAACAAAAATAAGGTAACCGAATTGTATCCTGCGGCTTATGAAAATGTTACTGCGGTGGCAATGACGGACCTAAATGATAAACGGTATCACTTTCTCACGTTTGGAGCAACTATGGCGAGTGGGTGGATATCGCTGCACCCGGTTTTTCAATATATAGCACGAGTCCCACCCACCATATTTCACCTTTTTTACGACCAAACTATGATTTTTGGTCTGGTACTTCCTTTGCTACCCCCATGGTTGCTGGTGTCGCTGCACTGCTGTTATTAAAAGATTCTACACTAACCCCCGATGAAGTGAAGGCACTTCTCTGTAAGAACGTTGACCCATACCACTCAAACAAATACATTGGTACAGGGAGATTAAACGCCTATAAGGCTCTTGCTGATTTAATATCAACATAGAAGTCAAGATCACGAGAGGTCCTGGTATCAAAGCAGTGATTACAAACTAAAGAGCATCAGATCTGCCAGTTGACATCAGTAAGATCCATGTAAAAGGCGGTATCCTTGGGTTGATCAATAAGACCATGAACGGAACAGTCGACATAAAAGCAGGGAATCAAAAACCGTCTCCATAGGAATGTTACACGGTCTCGGGGGTATCACCATTAATACTATACAATAAGAAGATAATATTTCCTGGGGAGTCAATAGTAGATTAGGTAGAGCTTTCCCCCAGACTTTTCTACCCTTCTTTTCATCTACCTTTCCTCCCTGACGCGACTCCCCATTTCTAAGCATTACTGAAAAGAGTCACGTATGTTTTGTGCTAATCGATGATGGATATAAAAAGAAGAAAGAAGGTTATTTGTTTGTCCTTGTGTAATTTTAATATTGTATTATGTAATCAAGACCGTATTCATCAGCATGATTAGGAGCATAGTCCCAGAGTGAATTACCAAAAACTCGATTAGCTAGCATGTCAATTATTGGACGGCTAAATCCTATAAGTCCGAGGAAACCAAATCTCTGAAATGCAGTTGACTGAGTTTTTGTCAGAACATCGCCAGGGTTAGGATCCCCAATTATCTCCTTTGGTATTTTGCATGTTATAATACCGGTTGATTTGTCGTATGTTCCCTTGTCAATCCCATAATAGTTTGGTCCACCACCCGGAGCACTATTTATGTATTCACCCGCAGACCAGGATTCCCATCCAATTATATACAAAACAATGACTAAGCTACATCCATATTCGATTCCGTTATACTCCCAGCCTACTCCAAAGGTTTGTTGGATTTTATTTAGATTCGGTTGGTTTATTTTCATGCAAACAAATAAATAGTTCGGTTCCTCGGTTTTCTCCGAGAACCATACAGAGTTAATATCAATATTTCCAAAAGCGTCCCCATTTGCGTCTGTAATTTCTGGGTTTTCTTCATCTCCAGCTATTGCAGTCATGGGGAGAATAGTCGTGGTCAACAGCATAAAAATTATTATTCCAACACTTTTTTTTCGCATAGGGTATCCTCCCATGTAATGCTAATGCATATCATATATTTAAATTTTATGTTATAGAATCAACAAAATAAAAAAAAGGGGGATTTTCTAATATCCTAGCATCTGTTTTAGTATCGGGAACGCGTGTGGGAATCGCTGGAACAATAACTCCAAGAACTGTAGTATCGGTTTGTTATACGAGTATGGCATCGTTATAGGCAAGGGATCTGACCAGTCGCTCTCAAGACCATGCATATCCTTTGCCTTTACCTTGATCTCATAAGAACCCTTGGTGTTCCATGCATGTTGGGTTGTTGCTATAGCTCCAGAAGTGAATGGGCCTAGCCAATCGCTTATGTTCCCATCACCCCAGCTCCATTTGTAATAGACTTGGTCATTATTCGGGTCAGTTGTCGTTGTATTGTAGGTATATTCAACATTTATCTTACCATTTGTTTGTCCTGATGGTGTACTTGGTTTATTTGGTCCAGCAAAATAAAGAGCTGCTGTGTTTTCACCGCCGATTTCAGGATAATGAGAATTATCTGAATAAACCCAACCACCACACGCATGTTGAGTAGAAGCAATCCAAGCACAGGCTAATTGAATCTGATTTCTATATGTATATGCATTTAAATTACCAAGTGTCATAACTGCATAAGCAGTTGACTGCCAACCCTCATCATTTGTGTTTGCACCATAAGAATAACTGAAGGCACCACTTGAATACTGGCAATTAAAAAGAATTGTTAATAAACCGGGGATTTCTGATGTGTGTACCTGTGCTGCATCAAAAGCATCAATAAGACCAGTTATACCAAGTGTGTACCAATAGTAATTAACATTTCCATATAAAGGATCGAATCCTTGATCATCAATTATATCAAAATAACCTGGGTTATTCATATATGAATCCTGATATAATACTTCTGCCATATTATCCGCATCTGTATCATAACCCAAACTAGGATACCTAACATTAAGCATAGCCGCAGCTTTAACCCATACTCCAATATCCCATGCAATGATACCATCTGGATATCCCTGTGTATTTCTAGCATCTCGTATATATACAGCTAAAGCAGTTGCTGACCCATATACTGAGATTCTAGCATCATATTTTGTTTTTGCAGCAGCCTGATATGTTGTACCATAGACACTAGGAAGATCATCATATAACATCAGGAAAATTAGATCAGATGCAGATCGAATATTTGCATCATTTTTCATATAATTTGCAGCATCTGTCATCGCAGTCATATAGGAAGCATCTGGACTCACTAAATAAGCATAATACAAACCTTGAGCAGTTACACCATAAATATTTTTAGGACTAGCACTAGCTGAATGAGTAACAATAGGATATGTAAGGACCCAATCCCAACCACCATCATTAGAATCAGTACCCGCGCCTCCGTTATTCGCGTTATCCTCGGTTATATCAGCTTGAGCATGTTTCAAATAGTCTGCTCCTTTAATAAGGGCAGTAATATCACTTAAAACGTTCAACTCTCTACCATCCCCCTCTTTTATAATATTTTTGGAATTAGGTTTCATTGCAGGCATGAGAAAATCAACAGTACCATTAGTATAAACATTTTTTTCTTCAGGTTTCACACTAAGCGATAACACAGTCATTGTCGAAAGACACATCATTATGGTTATTGAAAAAATCACCAGCATTTTAAATTTAAAATTCTTTCCCAATATATTTTTTCCACTCATAAAATAACCTCCACTTCTGTTACGATCTTTATCAGAAGAGGATATAATAAATCTTTCGTAGTGCTGAAGAATGAAATAAGGGTCCAACCCTTATTTCACTGTATAAATATGTTTGCATCGAGGTATAGGTTTTAATGAAAAAAACGAGTCGTATACAATCGTCTGAACTAGTAATGTTGGCTAAGAATTGTTACAAATGTTATGAAAAAATATAGAAAATTTTACAAGGTTTGTTACAAATGTTATGAAAAATTACAGAAATTATAAATATACGGTGAAGTTATATTTTATTGGAGAAAAGGAGAAAAGGTAACGGTTGTAATTATCCCCCGTAGTATTTTCCTTTTCCCCCAATTATTTAGAGTGAGAAACGGAGGAAAGGTAAAGGTTGTAATTTGCCTCCATATTTTCCCTTTCCTCCCAAATTATAAAACCTCATTGCCATAATATTGATTAGCACAAAACATGTCCTTAGAACCTACCAAATGTTCTTATACAATAAAAAGATATTATTTTTTGGGGAGTCAAATCAAACATGAGGGAGGAAATTTCCACCTAATTGTACTAGCCTTTTCATCTATTTAACCTCTATTATAAGACTCCCTTTTTTTTCATCTACCTTTCCTCCCAGACTGGACTCCCCATTTAATTTATTTTAAATGCCAACCCTCTCTAATTTTTTACATTCCCAACTATCGTTAGCAATACCGATACAAAGATTTAATAAAATTTATCCTGATTCGGAAAAATAATAATGAAACGTTTGTTGCAGATTTTCCCAACAGAAAACATATAAATATATCAAACACATATAACTTTTACTAAATTTACATTTAGGGAGGTATAAAGTATGGCTAGAACAACTAATGTCTTAATAGTAGCGGTAATCATTACGCTACTCATTTCCCCTTTTTTTTCATTTGCATTCGCTCAAGGAGATGTTGATATTTCTATCAAGGGCGGTTTTGGCTGCCATATTCTTATTAATAATCATTCAAATGATACGGTAAATGGTAGTATAAACATTACTGCAGATGGCCTTTTTAGGCATCGATCAGAACAAGCAAACATTGTAATCATGCCATTTTCGACGCTTGGTTCTTGGATAGCCATGCCTGGTATTATAAGTTTAAATGTAAGCGTTCAAGCAGGTGGTATTTTATTAACTCGACATGGTTTTTCGATAATGTACATTACTTTTTTCCTTCCCTAGCTTACATTCTTTATATCCTTATTCTTCAGAAAAAAAATAGCTTTAGTTACTTCTATCGGAGAAGCATTAACACGGTTTGACCGCATGTTTTGTGCTAATGATTAACAACCTTGCGGAAGAGGTCCGTGTGTTCAAATCCCCTCCCCTGCACTTTTTATAGATTAATTTAAATCACGAATAATCATTTCTGATTTAATGAATGAAAACTCCCTTCCTCCACCAAAACACTTCATACATAGAGCCTGCGAATTAGGGGCAAAAGAAGCAACGCTAATAACTCCACAACAGATTTTTACGGCGGAATGGGTTCGACGAAAATGTCAGTATGGATGTGATGGATACGGTCAGCATTTGACGTGTCCCCCCCTTTCTCCAACCCCGCAAGAAACAAGACAGATGCTCGATGAATATAAAATTGCTGTCTTAATCCATTATCCATCAAAATGGACGGTTGTAAAAACCATTGTCTCAACCCTGGAGCGCGAAGCATTTCTTTCCGGCTATTACAAAGCATTTGGTATGGGTTCAGGTCCATGTTCTCTCTGTGACAAATGTAATATGGAGAAAGGATGTAAACATCCAGAAGAAGCACGTCCTTCAATGGAAGCCTGTGGTATAGATGTCTATCAGACGGCAAGAACAGCAGGATTTCCTATCGAGGTGGTTCGAGACCATACCTACCCTCAAAACTATTATGGATTACTCTTGCTTGTATAATGGTAATGCACGAATTGGATGATACATCAAGTAATCGTCAACTATCAACATCAGCTGTGAACCATTGTCAAGCGGAAAATCTTGTGTCAAATCCCGTCCCCTTGCACTTTTTTATTAATTCAATTGATGATATTATAGATTCTTTTTATTTTTATAGCAGATGTTCGGATATTCAAAAAAATCTTTGCTAGGTGTATACATCCATCCAAAGACTATACCGAGCGATTTATCGACAATAACTACTATGAATATCTATTTAAAAAATAAAACCATAGGAGATAATGGATATAGAAGGGTATAGAAAACATGCATGAAATAAGACGTAAGGATAAAGCAATCACTGACCAGAATGAGATGAAAAAGATACTTCAACAGACAAAATACATCACCATCGCTATGTGTCGTAATAATGAACCTTATTTGATAACTCTAAGTTATGGATACGACCCAGAAAAAAATATTATCTATTTTCATTGTGCATCTGAAGGTAAGAAGATTGATATCTTAAAAGAGAACAATATCGTTTGGGGCCAAGCATTAATTGATAAAGGATATGTTGAAGACAAATGTGACCATCTCTGGGCTACTGTCATGTTCCGAGGTTCAGTATCATTCATCGTTGATGGAGATAAGAAACGTCATGCACTTGATATAATGATTAGACAATTAGAACAAAACCCGGAGCGAGTTATCAAAAAACAAATTACCGAGAAATCAATAAAACGAGTCACCATTGGTAGGATTGATATTGATTATATGAGTGGAAAAAAGGCGGACAAAGCCATAATATCATTATAGGTTTCGATTTTTTTTATTTTCTATTCATCAAGCTGCTATGTATTGTCATACCTGTAATCTTGTGTTCACATCCCGTCCCCTGCATTTGTTTTCATTAAAATTTTAAGAATATAATCATTGCGCAAGAGATGAGAAGAGAAACTATGAAATTGTAGATAAATCATAATAAACAACTGGTAGCCTCATAAGAACAGACAGTATTACACATTTTCAACGCAGTTTCTATATGTTTTTACCATGTTCTTCAGCGCACACGCGATCGTGATCGGACCAACCCCACCAGGTACTGGAGTGAGTACTGCTACTTTTTCTTTGACATATTCAAAATCAACATCGCCACAGACGCCATCTTTGGTTTCAACGATTCCAACATCAAGAACAATGGCATTGTCGTTCACATGATCTGTTGTGATGAGCTTTGGTACCCCTGCACCAGTAATGAGAATATCTGCTTTTGATGTGTATTGCTTCAGATTTTTTGTGAATACATGACAGACAGCAACCGTCGCATTTCTATTGAGAAGGAGCATGGCTAGCGGTTTTCCAACAACATTACTATGGTTAATGATGACAATGTCTTTTCCTTTCAGAGCAACATGTTCATGTTCTAGTATCGTGAGAACAGAAAGAGGGGTGCAGGGGACAAGATACTCATCACCAATAAGGGTTCTTCCGAGGTTCACCGGATTGAACCCTTCAACATCTTTTCGTTGGTCTATCGCCCGTATCAATTTCTCCTGAGAAAGATGCTTCGGAACTGGATATTGGACTAAAACACCATGCACTGAGTCATCGGCATTGAGTTTCTGAATAGTCTGAAGAATCTTCTGTTCAGATACCGTCGCGCCGAATTCAACATGTTTTGAGATAATACCTACTTCGTTGCAGGCGTTATCTCGTAATTTAAGATAGAGTTTTGACGATGAATCGTTTCCAACGATGACGGTCGTGATCATAGGATTACTGTTGTATTTTGTTTTTAATTGTACAATCTCTTCAGATATTTTTTTCCGGATTTCTTTTGCAATCTCTCTACCGTTTACTATCGTTGCAGTCATTTCAATCACCAATGAAATTTACTGATGATTCTTAAGCCTTAGGTTTTATCCCAATCGCGTAGAACTGTGGGAAGAAGTTGAGTTGAACCCCTTCATCTAGAGACCTGAGAAATTCGTACTCCCATTGATCGATTTCTTTTTCTGAAAGCCCTGCTTCTCTTAATATCTTGATATAAAAATCTCGTGAATGAAGATAGTATTGTTTATCTTCTTCGCAGGACCAGATTCTATTGTTTCCGATTCCTATGGTTGTTTCAAGTCCCGCGGTGATAAAAAGTGTTCGTAGTTTTCGTCCGATATGCGGATCACCGCCTTTTTTCCGTATTGCTTCACCAGCGAATAATGCGTCAACTTTTTGGTTTTCTGGCCAGTGTATCTTCCCGCCGTAATCTGGTTCGAGTGAGGCAAGTATTTTTCCTTTTGGTTTACAGACACGAGTCATTTCATTGACAACGGTTTGAGGGTCATCTGCCCACATCAACAGCAGATTACAGGTGACGAGGTCAAAAGTGCTATCGGCAAATGGTAATTGTTGTGCGTCTCCATTACAGATAGTAGTATTTGTGTAATCGTCTAGTATCTTTTTTGCGACATCGAGGAGGTGAGCAGACCCATCAATTGCGACTATATTACCTTTAGTGAGTCGTGCGATATCGCGGGTTACAAAGCCGGAGCCACAGCCGACATCTAGCACAAGGTGTGCATCCTTTAATCCAACTTTGAGGTACAGCGGCAATCGTTCCTCTGCGGTTTCTAATGCTTGTAGTTCGAGTTTTTTTATAAAATCTGTAAGTTCATCATCGGTTCGTTTATGAAATCTGTTTTCGGTTTTTTTCATTGAGAGTTCCAGAAAAAGAAAGTACTGCTGTGGTATAAGATTTTCTGGTCCTTTTTAAAAAAAATGAAGAAGAGAGGGTCTGAGATACAAGAAGAGGTGATAATCGAAAAGGGATGCAGACCCTCCCTCGCCGTGCCATCCATTAAGCCTAGGTTTTTTTCTTTTTTTTGCCGTGGAGGTCTTCATATTTTCCGACGAAGACGTACCCATCGTCTGTTTTACGTAGTAATCCTTCATCCAACATAAGGTCAAAGACTTTATCGGAGACTTTGACGTTTTTCGCTTTGTCATGTGTCATTTTTATTTTATATTCGGGGGCTTCATCGTTGAGGTAGTTTGGCTCTAATTCATACATCACGTTTATTTTTGGCATAATTTTTCTCCATTCACTCCTCTTTGATACATTTTAGCATGTTACATTTTGACAATATTACTATATAAAGATATGTGGGCCAATTGCCACAATGGAAATTTATCACGACTCTGGAAAAGTGATGTCCTCCTGGAAAAAAATTGAAAAAAGGATAATGTTTAAATAGAACAATAACGTTGTTCAATCTTACCTAAACAATAAAAATAAGGAAGGTGGAAAATGGAGAGTATGATAAAAAAAGTAGGCAGTTGGCTATTCCTGATCGGAATCTGCGTAGCCCTTCTCGTTGGGCTCATCTTTGGCATAGGACAAACGACGAATGCAAACCTGACAAATCTTGAGACACCGCTCGGAATTATTGTTGCGGTACTTGGATTTATCGTCGGTATCTTATCGTTCTTTGCCCTCGGAGCAGTCACCCAAGAAAAAGTACCCACGTTCTTGATCGCATCACTGATCTTAATAGGTCTAGCGATCGCAGTGACATCAACTGAATGGATATTCGGAAGCTTCCGCGAGTTAGCACCCCTGTTTACAAACATCACACAGTATCTCGCCATCTTTGTCGCGCCTGCTGCCGTTATATTGGTTATTCGCTCTCTCTGGGATGCAGCAAGAACCAAAGAACCAGTAAAGTAGAAGGAACGAATCCTTCTTTCTTTTTTTTATATTTTAAAACCAATTTTTTAGAGCAACAATAAACATTATTTTGGTACAATTTCATAAGAGTAAAGAAAAAAGAAGAAAACAGGGAGTATCCTATTTTTCTTTTTCGGGGAGTTTCTTGGCAAGACCCCAGAGGTTTTCGAATTTTCCGTTCAGTAATTCGATATCCTCAAGATTCACATACGCGGTCCCAACGTAGCAGGGTTCGCACCCTTCCTCAGCGAGAATTTTAATGCCGTTGACTGCGAGTTCTTTACCAAAGACATAGTTGCGCATGGTCCCTGAGGTGTTTTCTGAGAAATACCGGATGTCTAGGTTGTCGCCGTAGGCGTTCTTGAGTTGTTTCGCGATATCGATATTCGCCTCAGAATCAATAAGAAGCTCGACCTTTGTATCAAGTGCTAAGAATTTTTTGAAATATTTCAGGAAGGGTTCGTCGAAGAATCGTTCTCCACCGATTTGCATCCGGAGGTTATTCTTCTTTTCTAAGCAGTTGTTAAGGATGTTGTAGAGGATCCATTTCCCGCTATAGCGAAGGGTGACATTCCCATCGCGTTTGATCTTGATGCCGTAGGTTTTGAAATGGTCATTGTAGGATGTCGCGTAGTCATTGAGTCGGTTTTGTATTGCGCTAAATGTGTCTGGTGCGATCACGATCTTAAGGTTTTCTTTGATATCTTCCCAGATAACCTTGGGGTGCACGGGAAGGTAACTTTCCCTTCCGAAGTCTTCTTCAGAGTTTGCAGAGAACAATACCTCTGCGATCAAACCGTTTTTCAGCAACGAGTTTCTCCCGGTTTCCAGGGGTCGTCTGGTGATGTTAGTCAGCTCTTCTGCAACCTTGAGAAACTCAGAAAACTCTTTCGGGCAGTCCATGATAAGGATCGTATAGTAGGTTGCTGCTTCTCTCGGACGATCGACTTTCATCCGTTCGAACATCATTTCAAAATCTTGGATATAATCAAGTTTAACTTTAGTTTTGTATTCACTATTTCCCATCCACGAACACCATCCATTTCTTTGAATGACATCCATCGTCGAAATATACGAGGTTAATCGATTCGAAGTTTGTACCTATACAAGTGTTCTCGGTACACTGGTTACACTGCACGGCTCAGCAGTCAATGGAAAGTCTACCTCCAATTATTTTTCTTTTCGCTCCATAGGTGTCTTCTGTTGGGATCCTGTACGAACAATCTCGTCAACATATCTGCGGCAATCTCGTTTAATTTCCGCGAGTTGCTGCGGAGGAATTCGATAGGATTGTTGTGCGAACTCTAACGTAAAAATCAATCCATGGACAAATGCGCCAAGGGGATATTCTTTATCTTTTGAGAGTTGAAACAGGTCATCGGTAATTTTAAAGACCTCAGTCATTGTGTACGACGATCCCGGTGATTTCGGAGCTTTGTTCTGTGGTGTTGTTTCGTTCTTTTTTTCAGGCATAGGTAACATCTCTTATGGGTTCCTGCGAATGTGTTCGTGGATAAAATAATTTTGGTTCAGCAAAAAAAGAAGAACGAACTGGCACTGATTAACAAGAGTATAAATGAAAAAAAATATTTTTTTAGTTATCTTTAGACAAAGTTGAGGATTGATAATTATTCCATATTGTCACAAAGGACATACCAATACCAATAATAAAAGGTCCTTCCTCAACACCAGAATAATTCAAACTTTCAACATATACAAGAAGACCAGTATAACCAAAAACTGAACCTCTGATTTCAGGGAAATACGGGAAATCATATTTTGTATCATTAAAATCATAAAGATATTTGAATCCTAGAAATCCAATACTAAACACAGTACCATTTCCAGTAAATCTACTCCAACCATGAAAACCTGCGGTTATATTACCACTAAAGAAAGGAAAATCATACATTGTGAGATCCAGCAATGTGAAATCTTTTACTCCTTTTATACCAAAAAATGTTCCACTAAAAATATTAGACACATCAAAAAATATTCCTTGTTTTGATAAAGGACTAGTTCTAAAAAACATTTTTGGTAATTTGTTAAAATTGTTTGATATCTTGTCAGCTGTATCTGCTAAAATTAAACCATTGTCTCTTAATAAATTAAGTTTCTTCCTCATTTCTTGTTTAAAGTTTGATGGTTTAATATCGCTTTTCATTAACTCAAGTATTAGATTTTTTGCCGCTTCATTAGATATTGCTATTTCGTTTTTTTCTAGAGATCCATTTGTGTTATCTAGAACTTTTATTTTTATTTCATCTGTTTTTTGTACATTTGAACTTACCATAGGTATTAGACTTATTGTCATTATGGTTATTAGACATGCAGCAAACAGCTTTTTTTGAATTATTTTTTTTATTATATTTTTCACTCCTGGTACATGTAAAATTTTTGTTGTAATATAATATGTAACCTCCTTTATTTAAACGTTATGTTAAGAGCGGTTTCATCCCAAAATAGATAATTAGGGAGTGAAATCTGTAAGTTGTATTTGGTGTTAAATAAGAAAAATTCCTATACTGAGAATTAAAAGTTTTTTTTGTATATCCTTTCCTCCGCCTATTTTGTTCAATTATTTTTTTCCTTCTTTTCTTTCAACGTTTTTTTTAGTGTAGGATGGAAAAGAACCCAAAGATCATTAGATTATAGGGGAAAATAATTGATGATTTAATATTGTTTTGCTTTATCAATAAGTAAATCAATAATTGAAAACCAGCTCATCAAACCGTTCATTGTATAAGAGAGATGTTGATTGGTAAAAATAATTATTCCGACATCTTCAGAGGTATAATAAAACATATATGTTTGACTGCCCGGCATTCCACCATTATGACCCATTCTAAGATTGTTTTCAGAATCATTGTGGCTCGAAAGAATCTGCCATCCAAGACCATATCCTATATAGTTATCACCTGGATATTGTCGGGTAAACATGAGTTCTACTGTATTATTTTTTAAAATGTTAACACCGTTATATTGCCCCCCATTCATATAAGCAATTAAATAATGAGAAAGATCCTCCAAATTTGATCTCAGCCCCCCCGAAGCATAATTTCTATCTTCAAATTCAGGTAAAGCAATATATCTCCCAAGCAGATAAATGTACTGAACTGCAAGCTGTTCTTTTTTATAATAGGAGGGATAATAACTAGTATTCTTCATGTCAAGCGGTTGAAAAATATATTTTGTACAATATTCAGGAAATGATTGATTTGTGATACATTCCACAAGGTATCCTAATAATTCATAGGCCGTACATGAATAGGATTGTTTCTCACCGGGTGGATAATCCTTCCAGTTTTTAGGTGAATACAATTTACCCCCGGGATTCAGATATTCACCCATATTATCATATGGTATACGAAGTATTGAAAATATCGTAAAAAGGTTGGCGATTCTTGATGCAATACTTGACCTATGTGTGAGAATCATCCTAAATGTTATGGGCACATCAGGATAATTGGGATTTCTGACATTGAAAGGTAAATACTCATTCACATCATCATCTAAATCAAGAAGACCTTTTTCCCATAATTGCATAATTGCTGTTGCAGCAAAGGTTTTTGATATTGATGCTAACATATATACTGTCTCATTTGTAGCTTCCTTTTTATTCTTTATATCTGCATATCCATACCCTTTTGACCAAACCATGCTATTGTTTTTAATTATAGCTAATGCTGTGGAAGGCATATGACCTTTATTCATATAGTCAATAATCGCCTTATCAAAATCATCATCAATTACTTCGGCTCTATTAAGGATAAATGGTTTTTCAACAAAATTTGCAGAAACTGGAACTAGAACATTAGTAAACAGAACGAAAAGAGTTGATAGAAAAAGAATTCTTCGAAGTAAGTTATCCTTCATTTACTACCCCCATGTATATAAATACCATGATGCGGTCGTCATATAAAAATTATGCTATCCTAGGATTACGATATATGACGGATCTATCCGGGTTTTGAGTCTCTGTTGTATCGACCAATATGATTGAATAGAAAAAAATTAGTTTTGAAAGAACGTTAAATCTAAAGTATTCCAATCATCAAAATCATTTCGCCCTCTCGAACCATCTGAATAATCTACCATACCAGAATAAACATATCGATAGTTCATGACACTTTTATATGAGCCATATTTCCAGAAATCATACTGCAAAGGATTAAGGGTTTCTCCATTATCGGCTCCAGGAGTATTTCCATTGAAAATACCAAGGGTATGACCGGTTTCGTGCATGAGTACTGCAGCATACACCATTTCCCGTTGGCTCTGAAAATTAATTGTTTTTCTTCGTAGAAAATTGTAAAGTGGGTTTTCTAAGGTAAACTCCTCATGATATTTCGATGATATCTGAAGAGAATCAAGATGGTCTGTATATCCGTTACCAAATACATATCCAGCCCACCCAGCATCATAGAGATGGAGCGCATAATGGAACACCCCTACTCGCCAATTATCTAGGTTGCCGTGTAAGAAATACTGGAAATAATATTCGGTAAGGTCGTCTCTATTAAGTGTTTCTTGTGTAAATGGAATGGACTCTCCACCGCCCAGACTTCCATCATCAAGATGCAAAACGATATTTCTTGAATCATACGCTGTGGCGAGTAATTCCTTTGAGTCTTCCGGGAATTGCACCATGAGGCCATCAGGATCTTCTTCCATTTCATCAAATTCTATAAAAAGATCTTTTCGAAACGGATCAGAACTCCACTGAGACGTCAGATACTCTTCAACATTGTCAAGACCGTCTCTATCAGGGTCAAATGTCTTATGAGGGTCAAATCCAACAGGATTATAGATCCACCAATGATATGTCGTGTTAGTATCGTCGTCAACCCACATCTGATGGCCCCATTTATGCTCCCATTCTATCGGGCATCCATCGAAGTCACCATCTTCACCGGTATTGTCAACTTCGGGGTCCGTTCCGAAGACGTTCACCTCAGTCCAATAGGGGATGCCATCGCCATCAGGGTCTGTTTGGTAGACATCAAACCAAAGCTCACAATCTCGTTCCTTTTGATAATAGCTGCGGTCATCACAGCCGTTTAATCTGCCATACCCGCTAGGATCAGAAAGCCATGTTCCTCCATTGACAAAATCATCGCCGAACCAATGACCTGTTGCGATGCTATAGTAGATTTCAACATCATAATTGAATAGTGGTTTGTCATCATAAAAACTGCTGATATCACATCGCTTGTCACATCCAATATCCCAATCCCACAGTTGGATACGTATTGTGACGAACTCTTCGTCATCTGGTACATCCACGGTTGCGGTCCAGTTCAAATCATATAAATATTGTGTATTTTTCCACACCGGGCTTGTAAATTCAACGTCATTAATTGTGACTATAACATAGAAATCAGGCTTGCTCACGGCATCTATTTTTTTTTCCACCTGTAATTGATGTAATGTTCTTTCAAGCGATCGTATTGCTTTTAGTTTAAACGTCACCTGGACATCACATAACGGATCGAAATCTGTGGTTACACCACTTGGTATACTTGCCGATAATGTATATTCTCCTGGAATTTCAAAATGATCGGTTGTTTTCGCATTTGCACCTATTGAATATGCACAAAATGTTAGCATGCATAGTATTAGAAGTGATTGAATTTTTCCAGTCTTCATATTATCCCCCATATATTACGCTACTTGTTGTTAATAGTCGTAAGGTATTATATATACCTTTTTATGAAGATGGAAGATGCTCCATGGTTTTATCTCTTTTTGAAAAAAGAGAAAATACTAATGATGCAGTGTCCTCTGTTATAGATAGAACGCCTTAAAATGTTACTAGAATAATAGCGCCGTCCGCCGAATGCAAACTTAAAGTTTAACTTATCCATGTAAAAATTAGTAAAAAATGTATCTAAAACTCATAAACAGAAATGTTTATATAACATTATCGGTCAAGCATTAACACGGTTATAACTCATGTTTTGTGCTAATCGATGACAGAAATAAAAAGAAAAAAAGAGGTGATGTCCTAATATCCTAGTAGCTGTCTTAGCATCGGGAACACATGCGGGAATCGCTGGAACACTAACACCAAGAACTGTAATAACGGTTTGTTAAACGAGCATGGCATTGTTACTGTGAGAGTCGCCCACTCGCTCTCTGCATAATATTCATCAATGGCCTTGACCTTAACGTTGTAGGTTCCTTTTGTGTTCCATGTGTGTGATACAATGATTTCTTCCCCAGATTCATTTAAATCAGTAATGGTAGTGGTGTTATCACCCCAATCAATGTGATATTGTACATCGTCTTGGTCAGGATCGGTTGTTTGAATGGTGTAATAATACGAGGTTCGAATGGTCCCATTGGTCTCTCCAGTAATGGTTGGTGTGTTTGGCGGATTGTTGGGCATATTTTTTACCAAGATTGTGTCATTATCAGAAGTGTATCCAGGTTTTATTGCAACAATCGGGAAGACAAGATCTTCTGGTACCGATGGTGCAGTGATTTGTGCTACGCCATTGGAATATGTAAGAGTTATTTGACCGTTAAATAAAACCTGTGCATTTGATACTACTGTTCCTCCTAATGTTTTCATGGTGACTTTGAATGATGTCCCCTCGTTTACTTCATGGTTGTCAAGGGAAATATTCAAGATGTAATACAATTCAAAGGGATGCATCAACGGGTACAAATCCTGTCTGTCTCCACCAGAAATCTTGTAGGGAGTATCACCTATTCCATCACCATTTGCGTCTAATCCTGTATAATCATCCCAGTAATTGCCAGTACCATTTGGATAGTCATACCATATATTAATTAAACCATAATCATTTTTTGCATTGATAGAATTATGTAAGAAATTGTTATTATAAAAATAGTTTGATCTTGCGTGACAACAACAGTAGAGACCTATCTGGCTGTTTTGAATACAATTTTTGTACACATTATTGTATTTTGATCCTACAAATCTCATTCCAAAAGCTGAAGTATCCATCGTATTAAACGATACATTGTTGTTATCAGACTCTGTCGATAAATAAATATTATATTGGGTATTATTTGAAAAAACATTATGAGAGATATTGTTATAAGTTGAACTTGAAGCATCAATACCGATCAGATATTAAATTGTTGCCCAGTGTTATCTGTAGCTTTTCTATGGAACAGTTATTTGCATTTATTGTTATTTGACTTATTTGATAATTTGGGTCGAAATTTATTATTGTTGTATTTTTATCTTGACCTATCAGAGTGAGTTGGTTTTTATTGATAACAATACTCTCATTATACGTTCCACTATAAACAAAAACAGTATCACCATCAGATGTATTATCAATCGCATCCTGAATTTTGGTATAATTCCCTGGTCCACTCCCACCAACATACAACCAATTGCCACTCGATGTTGGCAAAGATGTTTTCCCTATATTCTGAGCAGCAACTGGAACGAGACAAGTCACTAGGAACGAGAGAATGATTCCAACAACCAAACATTTCCTTACCAGTGGATATGAATCCATAACTTTCCCCGCTTTGTACCATTATATAGAACTGTTCTCCTATAAAAACATACCTTTAGAACAGCGTGTTTTTGTACGAACCAAATGACAAGAAGGGAGAAAAAGATAGGGATTCTTAGTACCCTACTTGGTGCCGTAGTAGTGGAAACGCATGCGGGAATCGCTCGAACAAATGTTCCCAGAAGCTGAGAAGTGGTATATTGTATGATACTGGCATAGTCACTTTAAGGGTGCCCCAATCGCTTTTTGCATCATATCGATCTTTTGCTTTGACACGAATCGTGTAGTTGCCCTTTTCCGCCCAGGTTTTTTCCAAGGTGATATTCTGGCCAGATTTGTAGGGTCCAATCCATCCTACCGCTCCCCCAAACCAGTAGTCGTCACCCCAGTTTAGATAATAATATACATCATCACCATCAGGATCGGTGGCTGAAAAGGTGTAGCTGTAGGCAGTTCCATTTTTTCCGCTTCGACGTCCCGTCAGTGTTGGTGTCTTCGGTGGATGATTTTCTGTGTCAATGTACGCCCATGTGGTCTGATTATCGGTGTTACTTGCGTTATCAGTGACGGTGAGAGTGACCGGGTAAATACCTTGATTTACATAGGAGTGGGTAATGGTTACTCCGGTTTTGGTTGTCCCATCACCAAGATTCCACACATAGGATTCGATGGTCCCTTCGTGATCAAGGCTCGTACTTCCGTTGAAAACGATTTCTTGATTCACAGCTCCCTGGTAGGGGCCATTTGTTTGTGGGACAGGCACCCAATTACTGAAGTTTTTTTGGTTGTAATCTACCCAAATTACATGGCTGTCGATGTTAAGACTGCCATATTCGATGTTGAAATACCCGTCGTAGCCCCATTCTTCACTTAAGCTGTTTTTCACAATCCAGTACCCACCGTTTGGGATGGAGAGGTCGTCTTTCCATCCAACAATAACGACTTGATGGTTGGTACCTTGAACGGGACCAGGATAGGGATAATAGTCCGCGGGATTATGATGTGTATAGCCCCATTCCTCCAGGTTATTTGAACCATGAAGATAAATGGTAAACAGCATTGAAACTACGACTGGTCCGGATTCCATGATCTGGGTTTTCATCGCATTTCGATCCTCTACACTTCCATCCGGGTACCAATGCCCATACGTCGAGATAGGAATAAGAAATTCCTTCCAATCAGGGCTGGCATTCGCACAAGGAACACCATCTTTGACTTGATAGGGGAAGCAAAATTCTGGGATAATCCCATTACAGTAGTTTCCTGAGGATCTATTGCTTTTAATGTATTGATAAGCAGATAACGCCGATCCTCCTTTAGCGCAGCTTCCTGCTAAAGGAAGACAGGAGAGAACGTATTGTTCAGACAGATCAAGACGTAGAGCGGGACATCCTTCTCGGATTTGAATGATACTTTCCAGTGCACCAATAGCAGCAAAATCCCAGCAACTTCCACAACTCCCTTGATCTTTCGCAGGTGTCGTCCAATCAGTTCCATTCTTATCTCTCCAGCTAAAATATGGTGGTAAATCTTGTTTAATTGTTGGTTTTGGTGACTGGCTTGTTGTATCATCGATAGAAATTTGATTCACCATTGGTTTTTGGTCAGTGAGTATTTGTTGTGATTCACATCCGCAATTTTTTTGTTCGGTGAAATCGTTGGCTTGAACACCATTATCGGTTTCATATGTCGAACAGACGAAAGATAGGGTTGGGACAATCAACAGCATACAAACAAAAATTCCTGCGATTTTGTTTTTCATGTTTTCTTCCTCCTATAAATATGGGTTTTACATAATAATAATCTCCCGTCAGTATTTATATCTTATGAATGGATTTTATTCTCAACAATAGTAACAAAAGATCACGAGACTGATTTCATTTCGACGTTACTATAACCCCATGGTTGCTTCTTTAAAAACCTATACATCTAAAGACTTAACCCTGGTTTATACTAAATGATTAATAATGCGTTACTGTCTGTATGAGTGTTAATTTAAACAGGCTATGAAGAATCTCTTTTATCTGACTTTTCATTGCATTGATGTAATCATTGAAACCTATGTTTTCTTCTAATAATGAAATAAGGAATTAATCCTTATTTCATTATACTTCACCATTGGTGTTAATAGATTCAAAGCCCGTAACATGATCTAATTTTCTAAGTTATTAAAAGTCAGGTCATTATAACCGCAGTAAAATTTTGGGTTTCGATTAATTTCATTATTCAGATGGTTTTTAAGAAGAAGTTTTCCTTTAAGATAATTTAAGTTATCTGATTTTGGTACATATCTTTTTAATAATCCAATTCGATAGATTTCTTTTAATTCATTCAAAAATAGGTTCGCGATGATATCAAAGAAATTTGGTCCTTCAGCAATTTCTATTGAGATTTCAGGATTATATCTAATTCCGTCTTTAGATTTTAAAAAACTAAGCATTTAAAAAAATTGAGTTTTCACTTTAGTAGAAAAATGGATACGAAAATTTTCAAACTGAATTATTCCAGCATAATGAGTATTAGTTAGTATTGGTTCATGTGTAGTATAATCACGAGAAAGAACATATGGTTCGATTCCATTAAAACTAAAACAACCTACGATGACTTATATCAAAAGAGCAAAGTTCTACTATGATCAGACAGATTATGATTGGATTAAGCGCGTCCTCACAAAAACATACCAATGGTGTTTTGGGGATAACGCGCAGTTCATAAAAATCAACAAAGAGCCGAAAACGGGCTTGTCGATTTGTTTTACTCCATATGACTTGGAGCGCCGTCCGCCGGACTCGAACCGGCGACCGTTCGGTTAACAGCCGAGTGCTCTACCAACTGAGCTAGGACGGCAATATTTCACTTTTGTAGCGAATGAGAATAGCGTTTTGTATTAAAAGGTTACTGGGAAGACTGATTTGTTCAGCTCAAAAGAATTTCATTATAAGAAAGCAGGAGAAGTATTATCCGTGTTTTTTAGATGAAGAAGAAAAAAAGTGTATTGACATAATCCCACTCTGGCATTTTACGTACTAAAATTTATATGATATGTCTCAAAGATACTAACAACATAACAAAAACACATAAGGTGAGGTAGAAGGGACATACATGCAGAGATGGGGTTCAAACCAAAAAATAAGGAAAGAAAAATCTCTTCCAATCATTATCGTCATAGCGACCCTGATAATCCTTACGAATTTCAGTACGATATCTGCACTTCGTTTTTCTCCAATAATCGAAATTTCTGATTCATCGATCACCTATACCTTCTCGTTTGATACACCACTCCTTGCGGATGTTCAGATGAACAATCGAACATTCACGAAAATCGACCTAAATGATTGTTTTTCATACGCCCAACCAGGATTCCCGGCACTCCCGGTGTATCCCGCTCAACTCTTACTCCCTCAAGGAGCATCGGTTGCCGAGCTTCATGTCACCTACCAGGAGCTACAGGAGATACCCTACGATGTCTTGAACAAACCTATTCTCCCTGAACAAGAGTTCGTCCGCATAGGTATGGACGAAAACCCTCCGTTCGTGATGAATAACACCACCTACGCATCACCAACCCCGGTGTTTGAGTACATCTATGAAAACGGAGGAATTGGATATTGTCGGGGTTTTGCTATTTTAACCGTGTATCTCTATCCTGTACAATATATTCCAAAAAGCGGATCACTGTATTATTTCCCTGAGATGACCGTGACCGTCGACTTAACACAAACAGAGGAAGCCGCACTCACGAAAAATCTTACCTTCCTTAGGTATAGTGAGACGGATCAAGAAGTGATTCAAGAGATGGTAACCAATCCATCTATTATTTCTACCTACACTCTGACGACAGAAAATCCACTTGAAAATGACATTGAGACAACAGGTGGAGAACCTGCGGGGGGAGAAGCACCCTTAGGAGGTTACAACAATAGCGTGTGTGATCCTACTAAGCATTACCAATATGTGATCATTACCAGTACAAGTTTGAAGGATACGACCGGATATGATTACAACTGGACGAGTTTGATCAACCATCGAAGAACCTATAATGGTTTCAATGGAACGATCGTGACCGTGCAAGAGATCGATGCCTGTATGGCTTACTGGAATAGCTCTGCTACCTTTAATGACAGCCCAGCGCATATCAGAGAATTCTGTAAGGACGCGTACCTGAATTGGGGAACCGAATATATCCTGTTGGGAGGTGATTGGGATAGTACAGTCAGTCATCAAATCGTCCCGTATCGTTTGTTTACCGATAGAGAAGAGACAGAAACCTACAATACCATGGCCTGTGACATGTACTATAGTCATCTTGATGGGGATTGGTATTACTCTGCTCAAGGTATATGGGGCGGAGGGCGAAGCAGTGGTGTCAATGATTACTATGGAGAGTTATACATCGGCCGTATCGCTGCGTATAACGCCTCCATGGTCTCGAACGCAGTTCGAAAAATCATCTGGTACGATCTTAATGCTTCTGGCGACTGGCTTTGCCAAGCTTCGTTCCTTGGTGGTGACCTCGGATGGGCATCCACCTCGAAAGAATACATGGAAGAGCTCCGACTGGGTACTGACACCTATAGGACGTTTACTGGATTTGAAGAATGGAACGCTGCGCATCCAGAGTCTTCCGTTGATACCTCAGAACGACTGTATCACGCCGACCTAGGAAATACTCACAAGACCTACTTTTCAAATTCGATAGAAAATGACAATGCATCCATCATCAGCCACCTAGATCATAGTGATTATAACTCACCGTTTGGTCTAACGAACTGGGACTCTCGCTATAACTCCAAACCGTTCTTCGGATACTCACAGGGCTGTTTAGGGGGTCGTTTCCATGCAGGGAACGCAGGGTCAGAACAACTGATGTGCCGCTATCCGGAACGACACGCGTTTGCGCTCGTTCTCAACACCGGGTATGGGTACGCGAGTTCCTCGAATACCAATGGGCCAAGTCAATACATCCAATGCTACTTCTGGGATTATTTCTTTAACAACCAATCCAATGACATGGACAACTGGCGACTCGGCAAAGGTCTCGCATATTCTCAAGATATGATGAGTGAAAACATAGATATCTCCAGTCACGCTTGGTGTTATGCTTGGTATAGTGTGCATCTCTTTGGGGATCCTGCACAAACGTTACGGTTGAAAGATTCCATGGCAAGTGATATTGTTTTCGGTTATGAAAATCCAAGCAACGGAGCAAGCAACGTCCTGATCACGACCTCGACCTTAGACATAACTATAGAACAGTCGCAGGGACAATCGTTTAATTACACGATTCAAACCGTACCATACATTGGAAGCTTTGCAGTCCAAGGAGAAAGTAGCGGGACAAAATCATGCCCAGTCACAGGCCTCAATTACTCGACAACCTATCACTGGTTTGTCAATGCCACCGATGGAACCAGCTGGACGAATGAGACCTACCTGTTTACCACCGAAAGTTTGGATGCCAGTCCCCCACAAATATCCGATATTGTTCTCAGGACCTCAAATCCAGTAGATCTCCAACCAGGGTTTAGCTGGGAAAACATAACCTGTTCAGTAACAGACAATGTTCATGTCAACAATGTGTCCTTACTAATCACGTATCCGAATAGTTCCTTGACGAATCTTACGATGAATAAAAAAATGGGATCCTCCACGTATTACTATAACGTAAGCTTCTCCCAGCAGGGTAACTTTTCTTATTTCATATGGGCAAATGACACGAAAAATAACTACGCGGCTTCAGCCCCCAACTATTTTTCATTAGCACCAAATTGGGATATCAACAATGATGGGATGTGCAATATGCTAGACCTTACCTTTGTATCTGTTCAATATGGTCAAATAAACACGCCTGGCTGGATACGCGAAGACGTTGACAATAATGGACAAATCCAGGTAATTGACCTCGTCTTCGTCTCAAACCATTATGAGGAATCCTGGTGGGTATAATTTTTGTTTAAGCGAACATAGAACAGGGAGAAAAACATAAAATATCGTTTCTCCTATCTTTCGTGACTGCCCCCTGTTCAAAATGTGGAATAAAAATCAAGTACGAGAATCATCCAGGCAATAGAGTAACTATTGTCTGTCCGACTTGTGGAAGCACAGAAATTGTCTGCCTTGAAAAACCGAGTAAACAACCTCGGACGTGACTGTTTTTTTCTTCTTCAAACAAAAAGCAGTAAGAAAGGACAAACAAGTTTATTTTGTTGAGAGTCTTAAGATATGATATCATAGACCGTACGAAATTTTGATAAATCTTTAAATACGAACTATGGATGATGCAGGTTATATGAATTACAAACGATTTGACAATAAGGTCGTCGTCCGCATAGACAAAGGCGAAGAAATCGTTGACGCACTGAAAACCATTTGCAAGAAACTTGATATCAAACTCGGGTCAATCGTTGGAATTGGCGCAGCAGATAAAGTCACGATAGGCCTCCTTAACACAAAAACAAAAAAATATCAGTCAAAAGAATTCACAGGAGATCATGAGATAGCGCCTCTTATTGGGAATATCACCCTGATGAATGGCGAGGTGTACCTTCATCTCCATGTCACTATTTGTAATGTTGAACATAAGGCATTAGGCGGCCATCTTACCTCAGCGGTGGTTAGCGCAATGTTCGAAGGAATTATTGATATCATAGAAGGTCAGGTCACTAGAGAGTACAATGACGAAGTTGGTTTAAACCTCCTTAAGCTTTAATAGACTTGATTTTAAACAACATATTTTGTCTTGCTATATTACAAAAATTGATATCTTTATAATCTTGCATCGGAAAAGCATTAACACGGTTTTAACTCATGTTTGTACTCATCGTAAATAGATATAAAAAGAAAAAATCTGAAGACATGAGAAATAAAAAACGTTGGATGATTATCTCTGACATAGGTTTGAAGATAAAATCACTACTTTTTGACGTGCTCATCTCAGTGATTGCTTCATTTCCTGCAAAATCACATGCCTTTGCAGTTATTGTATGGTTTCCTATTCCGCTCCAAATGAATTCATATGGAAAAGTGGTATCTTCATTTACAGGCTCAGTATTATCATCTGCATAGAATATTACAGTATGAATACCGCTTGTAATATCAGTAGCATCTGCTGTAAATTTAATTTCATAAAATGATATTTTTTCTTTATTCAAACTCACCTCGGGGGAAGTCATATCTATTTTTATCCAGTCTGAGGTATGAACAGGCCCAATGTTGCCGACATGGTCAACTGCGTAGAAACTGGCAGTGTGAACCCCGTCTTTGTTTATTGTTATGGTTAAATTATACTTTGCTGTGTGCTCATTTCGTATATCAACCTGCGTCCAATTAGAGTCCTCTTGTCCCTTAGTTGTTACCTTGTAGTAGATGTAAGCTAGTTGTATATCATCTTCTGCATGAAATGTTACATTCACAGGAGTTATGTACCATTCAAAATTACCGTTTGGTTCTGCTGGATTAATTGTTATGCTTCCATCTAAAGTCCCTACTGTTTTAATTATGGCAGTACCAGAAACATTAATGCTTATAAATGCAAAACAAAGACTTACATATATTATAAATAATTTCAATATTTTTTTATTCATCATATCTCCCTCAATTTTTAACATTTTGAAATAATTAGTAGTATATAAATTTTATTGAACTGTACTGTCAACCGACATCGCTAACGTTCATAATAGAATGATGCTGGTATTCCCTCAACACCAAGGGAATATCGTACATTGTTGAACCATTCTATGTATTCAGACAGAAGAAGTGAAACGTTTTCGAAAACCTTGTCAAG
>JAPKYG010000077.1 GCA_026394435.1 Methanobacteriota archaeon
GATTGGAAAAAACAATTTAAGCTCCGTTCCTTTTAACATCACTTGTGAACACAAAACGCATTGGTGTTGTAACGATACTTCTCGCCAGCATCATGTGGGCGATAGAACCGATACTCGCAAAACTTTCCTTTGAAAACTCAGATTTTCTCCATACTTCAGCAATACGAGCGATTGTTGCTGCACTCACCGCGTTCCTCTACATTGTACTCACACGGAAATCTCCCTTGAAAGTGACAAGACAGCAGCTTTCACCTCTCATCTACATCGCAATCGTCGGAACACTTGTTGCAGATTTCATGTACTTCTTCGCTTTATCGCAAGTCCCAGTGATCAACGCAGTGATCCTTGGGCACATGCAACCGGTCTTCATCATCGCCCTCGGATTTTTTCTGCTGAAGTCAGACACTCTCACAAAATTCGACTACCTTGGCATCTCCCTGATGATCATCGCAGGATTACTCGTCACAACCAGAACCATTGAGAACCTATTCGCATTCAAGTTCGGCACACTAGGAGATCTCATCGTTCTGTCTGCAACCATCGCCTGGGCAACCTCTGCAATCGTGATGAAAAAATACCTTACCGCGATGAACGCGGGTGTGATCACGTTCTATCGTTTTTTCTTCCCTGCGCTCATTTTTACAATGTATCTCGGCTTGACATCTTCACTGATAATTACCAATATCTACCAGGTTCTCATCGGCGTCATCATCGGTATTGGGACGATACTCTATTACGAGGGATTAAAACGACTGAAAGCAGCACAGGTTTCTGGCCTTGAGTTATCAACCCCGTTCTTTGCAGCAATACTAGCATTCCTCTTTCTTAACGAGTTCATCACCAGTATGCAAATCATCGGAATTGCATTACTCTTTGTCGGCGTCTACTTTATATCAAAAAAAGAAAAGGAACCTTGAGACACCGCATAGAGCATTCATAATTGTGTTTTAATCAACGATGAGAGGATGATCTTTTCTCTTTAGATCTCGACCTAAAAAAAATTTTGATATATTTTTACTTCAATTATTTAGGTATCATAAATGAATCGAACACTGTGCCATCAGGTTTTATCGCCTCAAAAGCTAACAATGATGAAGTAGCAGTGAGAAGACAATAATGATAGGTTTTCTCAGAATACACTGTCCAGGGACTGTGTCCCACATCATACAGCGGAGCACCCCCACCACCAGTAACAACATACGTAATACCACCAACAACACTGCGTTCGTAATCATGATCATGCCCATTGAACACGATATCGACAGTAAAGCGTTCAAAAATTGGTTTCCAGATCATACGCTGAAGTGTAGCATTTCCATGGGGTCCTGAGCTATACAGGGGATGGTGAAAAAAAACGATGGTAAATGGCTGGCTGTTTGTTCGTAAATCATGTACAAGCCAGACGAGTTGCACCAATCGATATGCATTTCTCGGGTTCGAATCAAGGCCGATGAAATGAACAGGTCCGTTATCAAAGGAATACCAACGTTCATTATAGGGAAGCGAAAAGTAGGTGAAATACAGCTTACTATACTTCTCATGATTCCCTAGCACCGGGTAAAGGGTGCTGTTATGAACAAAGGGTGATGCGGTGAAAAAATCGACCCAGTCATCTGCATTTCGCCCGTTATCGACGAGATCCCCGGTATTGATGACAAACGGTGGATGTACGGCTTCAATTGCTTGTGCAACGATTTTTGTACTCATCCAATTATCCCAACCTCCCCGGCTGTCACCGTACACTACGAATCGCATGTTATCGTCCTTTTGAAAAGAAGTACAAAACGTATACGTAGCACTCTCAGTATCATCAGAGACAACCTTATAGTAATACTGCGTAGAGGCAGCCAGCGCCTTCAATGTGACTGTATGAAGGGTATGTGCAAAGAGGTTTTTTTCAACGGTGATGTTGCCAAGATCTACTGTAAACCCCCACTGCACTTCGTTTCGTGTTGTTTGTGTCTTTGTTTCCCAGGAAACAATGATAGAATTCTTCTGTGACCGTTGGGTGTACGGGCCAATAACAAGAGAGGAATTCTGATTGATGAATTGATTCTGAAAGATGATGTGCTCTCCTGTTCTTTCAGGAAAAATCTTCTTCGATTGTCCAAAAGTATCTCTCATTCCGAAAACGATACTGGTTCCAACACATAATAAGACAATCCCGACAATCACTCCTGATGTTATTAGCGAATTTTTCATTTTTTATTTTCCTACTTCAATGAACATCTTCTTATAAATGCTATATTTATATAAATGTTTTGTAAATAAAAAAGACGATAAACTACATAATTTTTCGTAGGGCCTGTGCAAAACCAAGGATATCTTCTTTTTTCGTCGTAAACGAACACATCAACCGCACCTCACAGGTCCGTTCATTGAACCGATGGAAATAATAGTGCTTCTGCAACGTAGTAATACAATGATTTGGGATGATTGCATACACCATATTTGCCTCTACTTTTTGTGTAATCTGCAATCCAGGAATACGTTCGAGTTCCTTGGCAAGAAGTTGTGCCATCTCATTGGCATGCTGGGCATTTTGCAACCACAAATCGGCGGAGAGAAACGCGGAAAACTGCGCGGAGATGTACCGCATTTTACTCGCCAGCTGCATCCCTTGTTTACGGATAAACTCAAAATTCTTCGACAGCTCCTTATCGAAAAACACCACTGCTTCTCCAAACATCATCCCATTTTTCGTCCCACCAAACGACAAGACATCCACACCGACCTTCCCGCATATCTCATTTAAATCGACCTTCAAAAACGCTGCAGCGTTACACAACCGGGCACCATCCATGTGAAGCAGCATGTCATTTGCATGAGCAAAAT
>JAPKYG010000032.1 GCA_026394435.1 Methanobacteriota archaeon
GACATCCAGTTCGCGTATTTATCTGCGGTCAGTGGGAATTCTGGCCAGTTTCGTGAAGAAAACCGGAACCCGACATCGTCGCTGAGCTTGTAGTTTCTCATGAGTACTTTGATATTTGCGTTCACTGGTTTGTAGACAAAGTTTGGTGAACGCCATCCTAAAATCTTATCTGCTCCTTCAGTGATAATTCCTTTGTATCCTAACTCGGCGATTTTTCTTGATATACGGTTATCATAGATTGTTTCCGTGTTTCTGAAAATCTTTGGTTTATAGTTAAATATTCTTTTTATCATCTGACGATGCATGTGTACTTGCTTTTCGAACTCATCAAGATCGTCATACATGCTTGAAAGTGAATGATAATATGTCTCCTCGATGAGGTCAACAGCACCTGTGGCAAACAGATCTTTAAAACTATCAAGAACTGAAGGTATATAACGTTCGCAATATTCAATGAATGTACCAGTTAAACTAAATGAAACCCGAAATTTACCATCATATTTATTGATTAAATCTAGCAATATTTTATTTGTTGGAAGATAACATTTTTTTGCAACTTTTTCAAAAATTTCTTGGTTTAGTTTTTGATTAAAATAGTCAGAAGATCGATCATGGTTTGCACCTATGTTGAATACCGTAAAATGATTTAATCTCATTGGCTGATGTACTTCGAAATAGAGACAGATTGATGGCATTATATAACCTCCTTATAGACTTCGATTCCTTGACCTTTGGGGTCGTTATCTCTTACTAAATTTCTGCTCATAGCATATACATCTACAAATTTTTACCCTATTTTTTCTTCTAAAAAACGAGATTTGGATGATATAATCGTCTGTAATATTTCATTTATCTCACTTTCTTAGTTTTCAGAGTGAACGTCAAGTATCTAACTCTGGAAATAAGAACCTGATTGTAATGTGTGACGTCGTTTGCGTTTCCGATGGTCGTTTTACTAGTTCGTTGCTATTCATTGATTTCACCCGTCCTTTCTGAAGTATGTCGGATGATAGTAGTATGCGATAGGCAGTATATACCTTTGTGTATAAAGGCATATAAATGTGTAAAATTATTACATATTTGTGTAAAAAATATCTTAAAAATACTCTTTTTCCATCTAATAAAATATGGAGAAAAACACCTTAAAAGTTTTCATCGTAAATACTTGTGTTATTTCTTTTTATGGTTTAAGTAGGTTGTATTCAACTCGTATATCCTTTCTCTCTCCTCAAGCTGTTTTTTCAATCTCGCAGCATCGAGACCATTGTAGATATCGAGTGTTTTTTCTGCAACGTTATCCCAAGTAAAAAGTTCAATTTCCTGCCTTCCGTTTTCAGTGAGTACTTTACTTAACGATTCATATCGTAGTAACGATATGATCTTATTTGCTATCTCGTCAGTATCCCAGAAATCAACCTTTAAACAGTTATAGAACGTCTCGCAGACGCCTGCGGTTTTCGAAGCAATCGTTGGAGTACCAGCCGAGATCGCCTCCAAGGCAGTGATGCCAAAAGGTTCACTCACCGAGGGCATCACATACACACTCGCAATACCATACATATGTTTCATTTCTTCATCAGTGAGACGATCGGTGAAAATAACCCTATTCGAGATGCCCAGCTCAACAGCTTGATTGATCAAATCTGGAAGCAAATCACCAGCACCAGCTACCACAAACCGAACACCAGATTCAAATTCGGATACTTTCTTTGCTGCGCGGAGGAAAACATCAGCACCCTTCTGAATGGTAAGACGACCTAAAAATAAAACAAGCTTCTGCTTCTCGCCCTCAGAAATTGGATACACTGCGT
>JAPKYG010000016.1 GCA_026394435.1 Methanobacteriota archaeon
TCGTGCTTTCTCATCGCCCTTTCTTTTTTCAATAATGCTTTTGACAACCTGGGGGATTACATCACCACTGCGCTCCACTAGAACCATGTCACCGATGCGGATGTCTTTGCGTTTTAATTCATCAAAATTATGCAATGTTGCTCGAGATACCATTACCCCGCCAACCTGGACCGGTTCGAGGATTGCAACTGGGGTAAGTGTACCGGTTCGTCCTACCTGTATCACGATATCATTCAGTCGGGTGGTCGCTTGTTTCGCCGTAAACTTAAAAGCAATTGCCCATCGTGGGTGTTTAATGGTCGAGCCTAATTCTCTCTGTTGAGAAAACAAATTCACCTTCAGAACAACTCCATCGATCTCATAATCCAGGCTTTCTCGTTTGGTTTCAAGCTCTACACAGAATTTAATGGCTTCTTCTATGTTATTTACCTTTTTGATTAAGGGGTTGACACGAAATCCAGTCTTGCGTAATATTTCTAAGGCTTTTTCATGGGTTTGGAAATCTTGGTCTGAATGGGAAATATAATAAATGAACGTATCAAGTGGTCGTACTGCGACAATGCGGGAATCAAGTTGTCGGAGTGACCCAGCGGCTGCGTTCCGCGGGTTTGCAAATGCTTGTTCTCCTTTTTTTTCTTGTTCTGTATTGAACTTTTTAAATGCAGTAATCGGAAAGTACACCTCACCGCGTACCTCCGCATTTTGAAGTTGAGACCCTTGTAATCGAAGAGGGATACTATGGATTGGTCTCAGGTTCGCGGTGACGTCATCGCCTTGTATTCCGTCTCCTCTTGTCGCGCCTCTCACAAACACTCCATTTTCATAGATGAGTGCGATACTGACTCCATCAATTTTTGGTTCACATACATACTCAACATTAGCAACATTTTTTTTAACACGTTCATCAAACTCTCTGAGTTCATCGTATGAATACGCATTATCCAACGAAAGCATCGCAATTTTATGTTCCACGGTTTTGAATCCTTTAAGTGGTTCTCCTCCAATCCGTTGTGTCGGGGAATCTGGTGTGATCAGATCAGGAAACTCAGCTTCCAATGCCTCGAGTTTCTTAAGAAGCATGTCGTATTCGTAGTCTGAGATCACCGGGTTGTTTTCGACATAGTACTTATAATTATGATGATTGATTTCATCGCGAAGTTTATTGATTTGTTTTTTTGCTTCGTTTTTATTCATGTCCTCACGCACCCAGTATTTTTTCAATGTCCTTTAAGGAATAGGTATTGAGGATATCTTTTTTCTCAAGCCATCCTCGACGTGCGGTCGCAATCCCGAATATCATGAAATCCAAATGATTGATGCTATGTGAATCGGTTCCCAGGACGAATTGTACACCGTGTTCTTTCGCAAGTTTTACGTGTGTATCATCAAGGTCGAGTCGATCCGGGAATGAATTAATCTCAAGACGGGTATCGGTTTCTTTTGCTGTATCAATGATTTGCTCGAGGTCGACTTCGTATGGTTCACGTTTACCGATGAGTCGACCGGTCGGGTGTGCCACGAAATCTGCTTGTCCGTTGTCCATGCCTTTGATGATCCGCTTGGTCATTGTTTCTTTATCCATTTTAAAAGCAGTGTGAATACCGATGTACACAAAATCAAATTGTTTTAGAATCTTGTTGCTGTAATCAAGTGTTCCATCTGTTTTAATGTCGCATTCCGTGCCGCAGAGAATTCGTAGATTTGGGAATTTCTTGTTGAGGGTTTTAATCTCTTGAAGCTTTTTCTGTATTCTGTCTTCGGTCAGTCCGTTCGCGATCTTCAGTGATTGTGAATGATCGGTAATCCCAATGAACGAATAATGAAGTTGTTGTGCGACACTCGCGATGGTTTCAATAGAATCACTCCCATCACTCCAGGAGGAATGAACATGGAAATCACCGTTGATCTCATCGTACCCAACGAGATTCGGCAATTTTTTCTTTTTTGCTGCCTCGAATTCACCACGGTTTTCCCGTAGTTCCGGTTCGATGTACGGAAAACCAATTTTCTTATAGATCTCTTCCTCGGTTTTTCCTGCAATGTATTTTTCTGTGTTTTTGTCAAATAAACCATACTCATTGAGCTTGTATCCTTTTCTGATCGCAAGGCCGCGCAGGGTTACATTGTGATCCTTTGAGCCAGTAAAATATTGGAGCGCGGCACCATAGCTTTTCTCCTCTACGACACGAAGGTCTACCTGGAGATTGTCGTTCAACAGCACACTTGATTTGGTTGTTCCTTTCGCCAGGACCTGCGCAACCTCAGGGTAGTCTACGAAATACTCCATAACTGTTTCAGGGTTTTTTGACGATATAAGAATATCCAGATCACCGATTGTTTCTTTCATCCGACGGAGGCTTCCAGCGATGTTGATTTTCTCAATCTGTTTACATCTTTTTAGATAGGTAAGATATCTGGTTCCATCCTCGTATGCGACATTGAGAAGCACTCTGCCGCTTGTTTTTTCACGGAGTTGAATCCCGCGCAGAATGTTTCGTTCGGTAATTTCGCCGAATCCCTCGAGCGTTCGTAGCTCTCCTTTGTTCGCTGCTTCTCGCAGCTCTTGGGTATTGGTGATACCAAGGTTTTTGTACAGTGCAGCAACCTTCTTTGGCCCAAGCCCAGGAATGCCTAGTAAATCAATAAGACCTGTTGGCACTTCTTTTTTCAGCCGCTCAAGATATTCAATCTTTCCTGTTTGTACGAGTTCTGTAATCTTCTTGGCGAGTGCTTCACCAACCCCCGGAATCGATTCGAGTCTGCCTTGATTCACCAGCTTTTCAATGTCCTCATCTAAGGCTTCGATAGTCTGCGCCGCAATCCGATACGCTCGTGTCTTAAAAAAAATCTCTCCTTTCAGATCCAACAAATTCGCAATCATATACAAGATATCTGCAACGAACTGATTCTTCATACACCCTCAACACGTCTTATTGGAGGTAGACGACAACTTCGACCTCGTCACCATCATGCAACTTGAGTTTCTCACGCAGAAAATATGGGGAAATGCATTCAAGGACGATTGCGTAATGACTCCTTTTTGGAAGTACGATTGCTCCTTCATACCCATTGATAGTCGCCTTGAAACACACAACACACCCAAACGTTCGATTCTCTGCCTGAAACTCATTGATCAAGATACCGCCGCAGTTGCGGAGCAACCGTAACTTGTTTCGTTCAATATATTCGATCTCGACGTTGAACGTCCCTGGATAGGCAACAAATCCGAGTTGCTTCTCAAATTGATCAGCGTATCCTTTTTGTCTGGTGTAGTACTTCCCCTCGCCCATCCCTGAGATTAATTTTCCTTTGAATACGACTTTAGTGGAAAGATCGAAAATCTGTTTATAGGACAAATACTCATTTTCCAGCAAGTCTGCTCCGGTGCTCGTAATCTGAATCAGCTGCTTCTTCACCCCAAGCTCCCTGGTAATCATTTGTTGCGTATCAAGCTCAAGCAGGTATCGTGACGCAGTCTGTTGACTGGTTTCCAATTGTTTTGCAAGTTCATGGGATGACAACTCAATCTTATTGCGAATCGCCCCGAGCAACGCAAGTTCCTTTAACGTTTGCAACAGATATGGCTTCATGTGCTTCTCAAAGTTCCCCCAATCATTTATTTTCCGATCGTTTCAACAAGTTTTTTCCCTTCAGCAGTAAACACGTACGTATTCCCTTTTTTTTCGACGATGCCTCCGGTGATGAATTCATCGATGACGCGTTGTGCAACCCTTGGTATCATACGATTTTTTTTCGTAATACGTTTGATATCGGTTTCCCCGGAGACAAGCTCATCGAAGATAACTCGTCGGAACTTATTTGCAAGTATGAACCCTTCATCCATAGACGTACCAACAGCTTAATTTAGAGGTATCACATAAACCTTTTCAAACTTATGTTCAGAAACATTCCCCCGATACTCGCCGCGAAACAACTCCTAGATCGGTCGATCCGTCGGACAAAAAAAATCCAGATTCATGATCGAGACAAACGCTACGAGATAAAAAAAATCATCATAGCACGTACCGAAACCTTCATCACAGATCTTACGTCCCAACTGGAGTCATATGTGAAAAACTTTCCATCAATTGACAAACTACCGTTGTTCTATCAGGAGATTATTGATATTAAGATTGATACGGATAAACTAAAGAAATCATTAGGTGCGATTGACTGGGCGCGGAAAACCACCCTGATGGTCTATTCAACACAAAACAGTTCCTTAATAAAATCTGGAAATGTAGAGTTCCTGAAACAAAAACAAAAAGAAATCTACGGCCGTGTATCGTCAATCGTAAAACAAGTAGATAAAAATCTTGTGTTTCTCTCAAACGCACAGAAGATATTGAGAACGTTCCCTGATATTGAGGATATTCCAACTGTAGTCATCGCAGGGTATCCCAACGTGGGAAAATCATCACTCATCAGACAACTATCAGCTGCAAAACCAGAGATTGCACAGTACCCGTTTACGACAAAACAGATTTATGTTGGTCATATGGAAAAAACAGTTCGTTATGAGAAAAAGCAGTATCAGATTATTGACACGCCAGGGTTGTTAGATCGGCCTCTCTCAGAGCGGAACAATATTGAGAAACAGGCAATCGCTGCTTTGCGGAATCTTGCTGATCTTATTGTGTTTATCTTTGACCCCTCAGGAACCAGCGGGTACCAGATGAGTGAACAGACATTGATGCTGGAGGACATCAAGAAGTTGTTTTGTGATGTCCCGTTTATCATCGTGGAAAACAAGGTTGATGTACAGAACACCGGTTCTGCGAATCGGAAGATTTCGTGTACCACTGGGAATGGAATCGAGGAGCTGCGCCAAGAAATTCTCTCTGTTCTTGACCATATATAATCTCTCGTAGGTGCATATCCTGGTACATGTTCATCTGCGAAAAATGCTCTTAAAACAGAATAGCGATATCGTTTCTAATAACAACTAGGAAAGGAAGAAATTAGACTTTTTTACCCTCTTTTCCCCCCTCTGTTCTTCCTTCCTATTGTTTCTCTTAAAAATATTTTCACGCCAAAAAAAAAACATAGTGAACACTTTTTCTAAAACAATTAAAAAACAATGAAAACTGTTTTTTGTTTTTATCGTCGTAATTTCATGGTCTGTATGATTTCTTTGCCGAAATCAGTAACTCCATAGAGTCGGACGTTTTTCCCACCGGATCTTTCCTCAACCATGTTCAGACCAATGAGGGATTCTTCTTCACGATACCGTGTTTCGATTCCGCGCAAGGCACCAATCACGTTTGATGAGGTTGCACTGATATTGTACGCGATCTCGGAGGTGTAACTGCAGTTCGGGCTGATTTCACAGAGATACTCAGTAACTTTTCTTCGAATATTGCTACGTCGAAGTGCCCGTATCGCAACCGATCGTTTGATCTCGATAGAGCGGTCTATAGTTGTTTGTTCCAGCATCCCATCGTACCCGTTAAAAAGCGAATGATACCTCTTTTAATAAAGTATTCGCTTCCGGATATCTCTTTACATATACACCTGCACTAATGCCTGCATATTCACCTCTGTATCCTGGTATCTATGCAAGTAATTCTGTGATGCAGATAGGTATGCATCTGCAGATGCACCTTCATATACAAAACGTTAAAAAAAGAGTGCGGGCGCCGGGATTTGAACCCGAGTTTTAAGCTTGGCAAGCTTAAGTGATACCAGACTACACTACACCCGCATATCCGGATTGTAGAAACCATGAAGCAATCATCCCTTAAAAAGTATTACGCTGGTTCTACAAGAGTACCAAAATCAATCCTATAAAATATTATACGAGAAACTATATAAATACCAAAGAACCTTTTTCTTTTGAAAATCATGAAACGTTTCGCTCTCCTCTTGCTCATTTTTGTTCTTGGTGTTAGTTCCTCGTTTTCAGGGTTTGCTGTTGATAATAAAATTATTGAAGGCAGCGATGGTTTTTCTCCACAAGATATTGAACTTGGTGACGACGCATTTCACGGACATGGAATGCTTCCGTATACCGAATGGTGGTACTTTGATGCGATGTTTTCCAATGGCTATTCTGCTCAGATGAGCGTTCGTATTATCAGCGCATTCGGGAAAGGGTTTGTTTTTCAACGGCTCGATCTTTACAAAGACGGAGTCCTGATCACCCACGATTCCACCTCATATCAAATGAAAGAAATCTTTGCGTCCTCAAAGGTTCCCTTAGTTCAGATTCATGGAAACACAATACTTACTGGATCAAGAGATAATATCACTGGGAACTTCCTATATAACGTGTCATTTAATTTTCCTGGAAGTTCTGCGGTGTTGCGTTTTGTAGGGTGTACAAAAGGGTGGAAAGGACAGCATCAGAGTGGGGATTGGTGGGCAGTAGTTCTCCCTAGAGCAACAGTAACAGGTACGATTACAATTGACAATACGACCATGAATGTAGAGGGTACGGGGTATCATGATCATAATTGGGATGTCAGTGCACGAACCTGCTTGCACTTTGGTTGGTTCTGGGGTAAGTTCAACACACTAGAATATACCGCAACCTGGTCAGCGGTTCTTTCGACACGAGCAACAGTGCAACCGATTATGGTTGTGAACAAAAAAAATGCTGGATATATTACTATTCCTTCTGAGACGATTTGGTTCTCTGCTAAAGACGCCCATCTGGACCATTTCGTGTTTGTTCCACATTTCTTCAACATTGAAACCATGACCGATAAGGTTTTTCTTGTGGTAAATATGGAAGTAATTAGTGTCGATCATGAGCGATTCATGGGGTTTATGAATTATTGGCGGTATCATGTGAAATGCAGCGGCATTTTCATGGTTGATGGTCACGCGGAAACCGTTGATGGTGTATTTATCGCTGAATACATTCGTTTTCGCTAAATGATGCCGTAAGAGATCGAATTTCTTGGGCCATTCGTTTTAATGGTTTGCTGAGATGTCGTCGAGCGCAGACCGGGACCTCATAGAACCCTTTTGTGATGGTGCGTGGTTTTTCTTGGATAATTGGGGTAACGCTGGTTGTCCCGCATTTGATGCACTTGTACCCCTGTTCGGTTCCTTTGGATTTCATATGTTTGCCACAGGTTGGGCAGACCGGGTTTTCTGTTTTCACCAATAGCGTGATGAGATGTATGACCGCGAGTTTTTCCAAGTTGACTGTAAGCGGGTGTTCACGAACGCCCCCGTATACTTCAACGTGGTCACCAACATGTAATCCTCGAACAGTATTTCGGAATTCTTTTGTTGGCTCGTAGGCAGCACAGGGTATCGTTCCGGTTGGATCTTTTATGGTGAACAGCACATGTCCACCTTGAATCGTGAACGGATTCTCGATGACCGATCCTTCGGTGATGACTGATTCAAAAGGTTGGATTTGTGCGATTTGTTTTTTTTGCAGATGATTGTCGGTTCCTTGGTTCGTTTCAAACAGGAGCCAGCTATCCACTGGTTCAGATTTCACCTGTTTTGATGCGATGACAAGTTCTTCTACGTCATTGCCTCGGATTCCGTAGAGGATAGGACAGGGTGAGTTCGGAACGATCCGGTTATGATGATTCCTAGTATCGTAGTTGTCAAACGTGCTTGGGCAGTCTGCATCAATTAATTGAACAGATTTTGCATCAACCTGTCGTTTTGTTCCCCATCGCTGCTGAGGTCGGTACGCAATAAGTTCGAAGGTTCTATCAAGCGGCTCCCAGGAAACCGCCGCCGTCGCACCAATCAGTCCTCGACCATTCTTGTATCCTTCGAACATCGCCTGTTGGTTGTGTAATATAATCTGTACTACATCAAGAGTGACAATCTTGGTGACGACTTTCTGATACAAATCCACATCTGGTTTTTTTAAAAGCAGGACATATCCTGGATTCGTGTTCTCATCGTCAATGCGCGCTTGTGTATCAACAGTTTCTTTCACGATAGTAGCGAGGTGTTTCTGTTCGTTTTCGTCAAGTTCTTTGGTGAAGGTAAGTGAGCAGAACACGTCCTGGCTATTGATTTCCCCGATTTTTCTTTTGATTTTCCCACCGTGTTTTCCAACATGGAGACACAAGGCTCCGTTTCCCCGTGTCTTCCAGGGGATATTTGGATTTAATCGGACGAGACGCGGGTAGCCGATAATCTCATACTTCTTTGTGATTTTTTGAATGATGGTTCGTGCCACATACGTGGTACACCCACCAGTGGTTGAATCAGTGTCGTCGATGCCTATCCAGATAGTTTTTCACCAAAAACGTTATTAGACAGGTCGTACTTTAAGTTTCATTACCTATGGATAGAACAGAACTCCTTGCAAATATCAGAGAATTTTTGGGGAGCGCGGGTTTTTCTGTCTCAGACCCGTATGCGATACGTCTCCCAGGTTTTGACCTAGTGGCAAGACGAGATGAAACCCTCCTCATCATTAAAGTCCTTTCGAACATTGATGGGTTGTCTGAGGACGTGGGAAATGAGCTGCGCGCTCTTGCGTGTCTGCTGAAGGCGACCCCGTTGCTGATTGGCGAGAAAAACGGCGTAAGCATTCTTGAGGATGATGTGGTGTACTTCAGATTTGGTATTCAGACGGTTACCTTATCGACGTTGAAAAATCATGTTCTCGAGGAAGTCCTGGTGCGGGCCTATGCAGCCCCTGGTGGGTTATACGTGAACCTTGATCCGGAAAAGATTCGAAGGTTGCGCCAGGAAAATAATATTTCATTGGGAACGTTCGCACGTCATGTGCGCGTGTCTCGTCGGACTGTGCGGATGTATGAGGATGGAATGAGTGCGCGTATTGATATTGCTGATCGGATCGAGGATATGTTTGAACAATCAGTGACCACGCCAATTGATTTACTCAAGCCACTGATGGTAGAAACCGAGCGGTTACCATTGTACCAAAAAGAACAAAAGCATATGAAAGAATTCCAACGTGAAGTCTTTTCCTTACTTCAAAATGTTGGGTACAAGATTATCCCCATGGATCGTTGCCCCTTTGAAGCATTAAGCAAAGAAAAAGAAAAAATTTTCTTAACCTGTGTACAAGAATATAATAAAAAACTTGTAGAAAAAGCACATTTCATTAGTAGTATTTCAAAGATAATGGAGAAGCATGCAGTGGTGTTTACCGATAAAGATGTCAGTAAAAAAAATGTGGAAGGAACTCCGATTATTATGAAGACGGAGTTGAAGAAAATCCGTGACCCTGAGGATGTGTTTACGTTAATTCTCGAGAGGATAACCGCTGAATGACCAAGATTTGCCTAACACAAACTTTTATAAATAAGATTATTATTCCCGAGAACTACGTTACCCTATGGAGTGACTAAAAAATAAAGTTAGTTGATGATGTATCATGGCAGACAGCAAAACTGTTGAAGCAGTTCAGAAAGCAATCGAAGAATCCAAGAAACTTGAACGGAAATTCAAACAATCGGTAGACGTTGTCATAAATCTGAAGAACATTGATATGAACGATGCGAAGAACCGTATCGAAGATGAAGTGATGCTCCCTCATGGACGAGGCATTGAAGCAAAACTCGCTCTCTTTGCAAGCGGTGACCTCGCGCTTAAATCCAAAACTCACGTTGACTTATTAATAAAACCTGAAGAAATCGAAGAACTCGCCAAAGACAAGAAGAAGTTTAAAAAGATCGCAGATGAGTATGATTTTTTTATTGCCGAGGCACCGTTAATGCCAACAATTGGTAAAACACTCGGTATCATCCTTGGTCCTCGTGGAAAAATGCCAAAACCGGTGCCACCAACCATTGATATCGCAAATATGGCAAAGAGCATGCGGAAAACCGTTAAGATCCGATCTAAGACTACGAAAACCATTCACGCGACCGTCGGACGCGAAGAAATGGACGCGCAACACATCGCAGATAATATTGATGCAATCCTCAAACGACTTGAAGGAAAACTTGAACGTGGGAAATTAAACATCGGCTCAGTGTATGTGAAGACTAGCATGGGGCCACCAATGAGAATACTCTGAAGGTGTCAAGATATGGCGCATGTTGCACAATGGAAGCATGGGGAGGTCGCGGAGATCACATCTCTGTTAACTCACCATAAAATAATCGGCATCATTGATATTGGAGGCATTCCAGCTCCACAGCTTCAGCAGATGCGAGGGGGCATCAGAGCCAAAGCACAAATCCGATGTGCGAAAAACACGTTGATTTTAAAAGCATTGGACGAAGCTGAGAAGCACGTGAAAGGCATCAGCGCGCTGAAAGCTGAGGTACATGGCCAAGCCGCAGTTATTGCCACTGATGTAAACCCGTTTGCTCTTTTTAGAGAAATCAAGGCGACGCGGAAAAACGCTCCTGCAAAAGGCGGAGAAACCGCTGCCCATGATATCGAGGTTCTCGAAGGGGATACCCCATTTAAACCAGGCCCGATCGTCGGAGAGCTTCAGAAAGTAGGAATCCCGGCCGCTATTTCAGAAGGAAAAGTCGTCATTAAAAGCGATAAGGTCCTTGTTGAGGCAGGGCAGAAGATTTCTAAAGATCTTGCACAAATGCTTTCTCGTATTGATATTTTCCCCATTGAACTTGGATTGAACTTACACGCTGTCTTTGAGAATGGTAGCATTTACCGACCGGATGTCCTTGATATTGACATGGACCGGTTCATGGGCCAGTTACGAACAGCATCATTCACTGCATTAATCCTTTCAATGGAGGCGGGATGGGCAAACACCCAGACAATTCGTCCTCTGTTGACCAAAGCATATCGGAGCGCATACACCCTTGCTATGGAAAGGAACATTTACACCAAGGAAACAATGACGCCGATCCTTGCCAAGGCACATGCTACGATGCTGTCTGTTTCATCACAGGTTAAACCTGTTAGTAAAGAGGGTGAAAAAACCCCAACAAAGTAGGAGGAACAAGCCATGGAGTATGTATATAGTGCGATGCTTCTGCATTCCGCAGGTCAACCAGTTACCGAAGAGAATGTAAAGAAAGTTCTCACTGCCGCTGGAGTAAAAACTGATGCCGCACGAGTAAAAGCATTGGTCGCTTCACTCGAAGGTGTCAACATTGACGAGGCAATAAAATCTGCCACCGCCATCCCAGTCGCAGCACCTGCCGCAGCACCTGCTGAAAAGAAAGAGAAAAAGAAAGAAGAAAAGAAAGAAGAAGTTTCTCAAGACGAAGCAGCAGCTGGACTCAGCGCCTTATTCGACTAAGTATGCAGTGGTTGTCATCACACAACCCTCTTCTTTTTGTTTTTTAACTCATTTTTTGGTAGACTATAGTCTAGATGCTTATGCGTGGATCTGACTAACGAGTCAGGAAATCTTGACTAATGAGCAAAAGTTCGTTAGTCAATACTTTAGATGAAAAAAAAGCGAATGACTTCATTTAAGAATGTTAAACAGTAAGAGCAAAGTTCCCAACAATGTAGTTCCCAGCATTTAAAATTAGCAATCCCTATCGTATCTTAATATTTATATAT
>JAPKYG010000167.1 GCA_026394435.1 Methanobacteriota archaeon
TTCACATGAACAGCAAAATCAGCAGAACCTTTTATTTTCTCTGATGCAATTTTTGTGCCTTCAGCAAAAATATTCCCAATCCCATCCCTCATTGCTATTTTAGGAATCATTTCGATCATTGCTTGATAATTCCCAAAAACCAGTTCAATCCCACCTAAATCTTTTTTAGTAAGTAGTCCTCTCCGATGGCATTCCATGGCAAACGCCAACACATTTCCCATCGTAATTGTATCCAGGCCGAGTCTATTACACATCTCATTCATCTTCGCAATGGACTCCAAATTACTATTCCCACAAAGTGCACCAAGAGAAAACAATGTTTCATACTCCGGTCCACTCACAAGCGTACCAGCATAGGGACCAGTTTTCACCTCAGAAATATTCTTACAGGCAACAACGCAGGCATGACAACTCCTTCTCTTGATTATTATCTTCTTTTTCATGCTATCAATGTTAATTTCTTCTGCTCCCTCAAACTCACCCTCACTCCAATATCTCGTCGGTAACGCACCCATATACTGAGTCATCATCAATGTTTCCGGAGTCCCATCCAGCAAAACTCCCCGATCCTTAAGTTTTTCATTGTGACTCTTTTTAAACTCATCAACTTCTTGCTGTCGAGCAACCTTGATCTCTTTGGTTCCATGAATAACTACTGCCTTCAACCGTTTTGAACCCATCACTGTCCCTGCGCCAGCCCTCCCCAGCAAAAATCCCTCTGCATGGGTTATACAGGCATATTTTACCAAGTTCTCTCCAGCAGGTCCTATAGAAGCCACCTGAAAGATTTTGCCATATTCTTCCTTCAATATTTTCTCGGTTTCAAAAGTATCCTTGGTCCACAAATGATCTGCGTTTTTGATTGCTACATTATCATCATTTACAACAAGATAAACAGGTTTTTTTGAAATACCTTTTATCACAATAAAGTCATGGCCAGTTTTCTTAAATTGCGGAGCGAAATAACCACCACAGTACGACTCACCGAAAATGTTTGTCTGGGGAGACTTGAAAATAACTGCAAGTTTTTCGCCACCAGAAATATTTAAACCTGTAAGAGGTCCTGTTGCAAAAATCAACAAATTATTTGGGCCAAGAGGATCGGTCTTTGGCTTAACTCGATCAAATAATAATCTTGTCCCCACTCCCTTCCCACCAATATACTTTTTTATGATTTCTTTTGAAACATCTTTTTCCTTAAATTTTCCTGAAGAAAGATCAACCTCTAAAATCTTTTCGTTACCAATCATTCTATCACCATGTTCACTCCACATTTTAATAAAATCGTTTTGGTTTTGAAGACATGAAATGTTAATAAAATATATCTAACTTCTGTTACAAAACACAACTATGATTTCTACACAAACTATAAATAAAACCAGTAGAGTTTCATTAAGGGCACCTTATGAGATGTACAAAAAAACATGAAGACTTCATGGTTAATTTTATAAAAGAAATCTGTGAAAAAATAGGACCAAGATCGCCCTGCAGTAAAGAAGAGGAACAATGCGCTCAATTCATGGTAAAACGTCTAAAAAAATCTTGTGACGAAGCATGGATTGATGAGTTTTATTGCCACCCTGGAGCATATAGAGCAATGTTCCACTGGCCAATTCTCTTCTACATTATCGCAATTCCCTTCTTTCTATTTTATCCATGGATTTCTTTAATATTAACCAGCTTTGTAATCATCATTTTAGTTGGGAACGAGATATATAATAAGGAAATCATCGACCCACTTTTTAAAAAACAAAGATCAACAAATGTCATTGCGAAAATAAAACCTTCAAAAGAAAAGAAAAACATTATTATTTTAAATGGGCATCATGACTCAAACTGGGAGTTCCCCCTCGGGAAACGATTTGGAACTAAAGTCAGCATTTTCATGGTCCTCCCCATAGTTTTTAATCCTATTCTTCTAATATTTTCTATAATAAAAATAATCGCACCATTGTCCTTATTAGTAGAGGTTATTCTTTTAGTCATCATGATTGCTCCGGTTCCCGTCTTAATTCCATTTGGTATAAAGGTAATATCAAAAACTCCGGTGATGGGTGCAAACGATAATCTAAGTGCACTCGCTGTCTGTCTCACCACCGCACAATATTTTTCCAATCCAAAAAATAAATTGACTCATTCAGAGTTATGGATTGTCTCATTCGGCTGCGAAGAAATCGGTATTCGAGGAAGTAAGCGTTTTGTATCGAAATACCTTGATAGTATTAAGGATGCTTATACAATCAATTTAGATTTAGTTGGAGAAAAAGATTGTCATCTACATATTGTTACGAAAGTTGAGATGGGTGCTATAAAATTATCTCCCGAAGTCTGTGATATTCTCCAGGCGGCGAGCAATAAAGTAAATATTCCCATTACACAAGGACCAGTTATGTGTTTTACAGATTCTATGGCATTCTCAATGAAAAAATTAAAATCAGCCTCGATAGTAGGACTTTTACCTGATGGGAATATGCCAAGGTTTTATCATACAATAAATGATACAATCGAAAACATTGATCCTAAGTTAATGCGAGAATGTTTGGAAATCTGCATTCAAGCAATTTACGATATAGATTCTAAGTTTTCTTAATGTTTTTAAGGTAGTAAGCCATACAAAGTCTATAAAATAATATTTGAAGGGAGAAACATATGAAGCTATCCGATAAAACCGCAATTGTTTTTGGCTGTAACGGGCTCATCGCTCAGGCGATTTGTAAGAAACTTTCAAAAGAAGGATGCAAGCTCGTAATTACAGATTTTAAAAAAGAACAAGCAGATAAGTTAGCATCAGAGATTAAAAATGCAATTGGAATCGGTGTTAATGTCTGTTCTGAAAAAGAGATTAAGGAAGCGATGGATATCGCCATAAAAAAGTATGGTAAAATTGATTTTGTAGTGAATTCCTCCCGTATCGCTCTGTTTAAAGAAACCGTAGAGCTTACCGAGAATGAATGGGATATCATCGTGGACTTCAATGCCAAAAGCATGTTTTATATCGCCAAAGCCGCACTAAAAAATATGATAGACAATAATCATGGTACAATAATCGGAATAACTTCTAAAACAGCAAATTCTGGTCCAGCTAATCTCTCAGCGTATGCAGCGTCAATGAATGCATCGATTGGGCTTTTACGTAGTCTATCCTGTGAGGTACGTAATAATAACATACGAGTCAACGCTCTATGCCCTGGTTATATTGAACACGAAGAACTAGTGTTGGGTGCAGAACTAACACACAACGAACCTCCTGATGAGGGAATTTACATCCAGTTTTCACCACTGATCAATGTCGCCAATGAACCAGAGGCTCTTGCAAACATGGTCGTCTTTCTAGCAAGCAAAGAAGGAGAATTTATCACAGGTCAAGCATACAGCTTATGGGATGACGACCTTACATACTATAGAAATCTCGGTCAGATGGCTGAACTGTAGGAGGAAATGAATATGAGATTAGAAAATAAAACAGCTGTAGTTACTGGTGCAGGTCAAGGAATAGGAAAAGGAATAGCACTAGCATTGGCAAGGGAAGGGGCAAACGTAGTAATTAGCGATATCAACCTAACAGAAGCAACAAAGGTTGTAAGAGAAATAGAAGAACTTGGACGAAAATCATTAGCAGTTAAAACCGATGTTACATCTAAAAAAGAAGTTGATGATCTCATTAAAAAAACCATGGAAAAATTCGGTTCGCTTGATATCATGGTCAGTAACGCTGGTGTATCGTCCATGGAATATGTCATCGACATGCCTGAAGAGAAATGGGATTTCAATATGGATGTAAACCTCAAAGGTACGTTCCTCGTCACTCAAGCTGCTGCACAACAAATGATTAAGCAACAAAACGGTAAAATTATCTGCACCGCATCAATGGCAGGAAAAGGCGGCGTAGCCACACAGGCGCACTATAATGCATCAAAACATGGCGTAATCGCCTATGTAAAAAGCCTCGCCCAAGAACTCGCCCCCTGCGGTATCACCGTGAACTCTATTTGTCCGGGCTCAATAAAAACATCTATGCAAGACCGAGAGGTCCAATGGGGCGCGGAAATACGAGGTGCAGGTGCTACCCCGGAGGATATTCGTGAAGAAATGGCTAATTTTACACCCCTTGGGAGAATCGGTCTACCAGAGGACATAGCCAAGGTTGTCGTATTTTTTGCGTCTGATGAATCAGCTTTTATGACAGGACAAGCAATTAATGTAACTGGTGGTCAGAGCAACACAATGTAAAAAGGCCTCGTGCTAAACACATTTTTTCACTAATAATTATTTCTAATCAACATAAATTAATTTACGTTTAATTACTCTTTCACTTATTTTACAGTATTCCCAGTCCTTTAAGTTTCATGCCAACGCTAATGTTTCCTTTGAATCTCAGTTTACCCGTCATATATGCCTTATCACCAGTTATCTTCCCATTCACCATGTCCACATAATCAGTATCTTTCATTTTTGCTGTGATGACCGGATTTTCATAGATCCCTGTTTTAACCTCTAGTTTCTGGTTTTTAATGACAATATACCAATCGCCCCCATTATCCCCTGTAATGTTCAGTTGGACAACAGCATCTACACCCGCCGCTTTGCTCGAGTCAAACCTTGTGGGCAAGACCTTTTCAAAGAATTCCTTAGGAGTTTTTGCTTCCATAATTTTGCCTCCTTATCTGCGAATATATATAGTATATTTAATGTTTCCTAGATATTTCTGTGAAGAATAACTCACTCGTTTTTCTCACTAGATAAGTACTTAATGTACGCATCTGCAAGAAATTCTAATGCACCACCTATAACACAGAGTAGAAAACAAAAAACAGCGCTGTAAATGGTATTTCCAAACATTGGTGTAAATTCAAATTTAACAATAAGATTTAGAGGGCCAAGAATAAATGATAAACCAATAAGACCGGTGACAATCACAAAGGTTCCAAATCCCTTTAAGATCATAAAAGCAATGATCCTCTTATCTTTTACCTGATTAAACAATACTGATTTTATACCTACTTCTTTCATAGAATTCTCACAACTCCTTTACTTACAAATTAATGAAGCTTTTCCTCCAAATAATCCAATGCTTATGAGTTCTACGCTTTTTATATAGTTTGCGCAAATTCCAACGCTAATATACTAGAAAAATTTATCAACGAAAACATGGTATCTAAAAAACATGTTATTCTCTCCAATTACCCCGGAAGATTATTTGAAACGCATTAAAAAAACAAAGAGCCTAATGAAAGATAACGAGTTCGATCTCCTTGTAGTATTCTCTGATGCATGGAGAAGTGCAAACTGTCGATATCTCACAGGAGTTAGACCGTATCCTGGTTTTTTTTCTGAGGTTCCAGGCTACAACCAAGCTTTAATAACCATCCCGCTCGAAGGGGATCCAACTCTTTTCTGGTGTGATCATACAATAGAATGGGCTAGACGTGGAGTTTTAGGCACGCTAAGAGAAGAACCTTGGATTGATGTTAAAACATGGTCGGAGATAGGTGATGTTCTTAAAGAGTTAAACAGCAAAAGCAAAGTCAAGAACATCGGTTTTGAGGGTAAAGATATCGTTCCGTGGCCTGTGTATGAGTCCCTAAAAAAAGATATGAATTCTGAAATGAAAGACACGAATATTCTAAAAATTCAGAGAAGAGTCAAAAGCGAGAGGGAAATAAAATTATTGGAAATAGCGTCCAATATAAATGACAGGATATGTGAAGAACTTGTCAGAGGAATAATACGATACGGTGTCACTGAAAAGGAAATTCAAAGAAAAATCGAAGAGCTAGGTCATTCAATGGGTGCAGAATACGTTGACGCTAATTTCATGCAATCAAGAAATGTTGGTTGGGGCCATGCAACAGATGCAACAATTGAAAATGGAAGCCTACTTTCGCTCCATGTTATCCTGCAGTATGAAGGATATAACTCTGATAACGACCGAATCATTGGATTTGGAAACATTAGTAAAAAGGAAGTAGAACTAGCAGAGATAACAAAAGAAGCGTTAAAGAATTATTTGAACGCTGTAAAACCCGGCGCTGAAGCCATGGAGGCGATTATCGCTGCTGTAAATACCCATGACTACGTAGCTGCAGGAGAACAGGGTGCTGGAGCAAGCGGACATGGTATAGGGTTAGAGGCTGAGGAAGAACTCATAAATGAATGGGTATTCGAAAAAGGAATGGTATTCACTGCAACTGCTGGTGCTTACAATAAAGACATTAAAGCAACATGGGCAACAGAAGATGTCGTTGTCGTGAC
>JAPKYG010000177.1 GCA_026394435.1 Methanobacteriota archaeon
GTATTTCCCAGCAACAGGGCGAGATAACCAAGAGAAAATAAAATATTTTATAAAAAACGCTATTGAAAGTTGGACCACAGGAAATATACTTTTAGTTGGCGGCAGCAGTAAGGTCCCTGTACGAGAGACACATGTGTATATTTCCATTGATGACAGTGAAATCTTTGTCAGCGACCTCTATTACGCAGATATCTATAATGGAACTGGAGGATTCAGTAGTTGGGATACCAATTCTAATAATATTTTTGGAGAATACAAGTGGGCGGGACAGACCGATATAGTAGATCTTCATCCTGATGTCTATCTCGCGAGGTTACCCGCTACTTCTACAAGTCAAGTGACAACTTGTGTGAATAAAATAAAAACCTATGAAAACACACCGGGATACCAACAAAGCTGGTTCCCAAATCTTGTCGTTGTCGGAGGTGATTCATTCGAAGATAACGCTAAGATTGATGAAGGTGAATATTCGAATCAAAAGGTTATCGATGTTATGACTGGTTTTGCTCCAAATAAACTCTGGGCATCTAATGGGAAATTAACAAGTTTAATCCCAACAGGTCTTGCGAACATAAAAAGCGCTATCAATGACGGTTGCGGCTTCGTTGACTTTGACGGGCATGCGAATACCTACAGTTGGGCTTGCCACCCTCATGATAATTTTGCTATATGGATACCAACACCATCTATTCCTGGAGGAATTGAAAACTCTGATGTTCTAACGCTTTCCAATGGTAATAAATTACCCATCGTGACCGTTAAGGCATGTTCTACCGCTAAATTCGCCGAAGATCCCGCTTGTTTCAATTGGGCTTTTCTCTACAATTCAAATGGTGGGGCTATCGGCACCTTTGGGGCAACAGGACTTGGCTACGGTGGCTTGGGAACCAGCTATACACAAGGCACAATTGGAAAAGTAGGTTTAGACACCTACAAGGCCTATAAACTTGATCAATCGACAACCTTTGGAGAAATATGGTCGAAAGCATTGAATCGGTACATAAAATCCAGCATGGATGATGTTGATTATAAAACAGTAGAAGAATGGCAGGCGTTCGGTGATCCAACCTTAGCGATCGGTGAAAAATCAAATCCACCTGCTAAACCAGCGACACCAAATGGTCCTGCATCCGGGGGAGCTGGCACGGAATACACCTATACCAGCTCGACAACCGACCCTGATGGGGACAAAGTTTCTTATATGTTTGATTGGGGTGATGGTACATTCAGTGGCTGGGTTGGACCAATTAACAGCGGAGTGGTCGCATCTGCGAAAAAAACCTGGAGTGTTAAAGGGACCTACCAAGTAAAGGTCGTCGCAAAGGATACACATGGTATCCTCAGCGTCTGGTCCGATTCTTTGCCAATCACCATGCCACGCTCTTATGAGATGCCGTTTTTGCACCTCTTGGAACGATTGTTCGAACAATTCCCGCATATGTTTCCGGTGTTACGACATCTATTGGGGTACTAAACAAACCCCCTTTTTTTCTCTTTTTTAACCTCAGCGTTGACATATAAATAGGGTATTTGCTGGATATTTTTTTGAGAAAACCAGGGTCACTGAGGAATTTTTTTCAGTAATGAACAAAAAGAGGAGCCATGGGGAAAAAGACTATAGGAATTCTTTCAGTTTCATTTTCTCTGGATTCAGGATATAGTGTTTTCTAATAAACATCAACGTTTGCATAATCGTTATCTTCTCGATAACACCAGGGTGCAATACAACCAATGAATCAGAAAACTTTTTCGCTTGTTTAATATCCTGAGCAGTAAAAGTTAAAACCCAGTCGTACTCACCATGGACATAAGAACTGCTTTCAATAGTAATCCCTAATTCTGCGACAAGATCTTCTAATTTTCTTGAAACGATTTTATCAACTGTTTTTTCTTCGATTTGTTTCGTGGTTCTTTTCACCATCAATATAAAATGCATACGTCCTATTTTCTCTTCATTAAAAATCGCGGTATACCCCCAAATCAAGCCTTTTGTTTCTAATTGTTTGATGAATCTCCATGTTTTTTGTCTTGAGAAACCACAGTGTTTTGCAATCGTTTCTATTTTTTCATTTGAGTTTTTCACGAGTTCAGAAAGTATCTTTTTTTCGTCCTTATCTATCTGATCTCTACTACTTTTTGACATATTCTATCTCCGAAATTACTATTTCAAAACATATCTTTCTTTAATAACATATCCACATTGAGAATTCTTGGGAATAATAATGGGGAGTCCATCTGGGAGGAAAGGTAGAAAAAAGGGGAAGAACAGTCGGGAGAAAGTTCTACCTGATCTACTATTTGACGCCCATACAAAGTAACCCCCGTTGCTCGCAAATCGTATCGTACCAGTCTGTATACCGTTCAATCTAGGACATACCGTAAATGCGATGGATTATTATGCGACATGGAAACTATTTGATGCACTCATCGATTATGCATTTTATGGTACAAACAAAGACTATTGTCTCGGGAATACACCCGAACAACGTTTTATGGGGTTGTGGAGTCGTGGAACCTCTGTCAGAGAGTTGAAGATTACTGATACGCCATAATCTGTTTTATCGAAAACAATCATTCTTTTCAAATAATTTTTCACCATCATTTGAACTCGATTTCTTTTAATACAAGATCCGCGATGAAGAGTTAATGTTCGAAAAGCGTAGTGAACGTATCCTACCACGATCAAAATTTTTCATCAGAATGGTTACGTTCACCCTTCTTGCTCTTTTCATTATTGTCGTGTCGTTGTTCATCGGTATTCTTGGGTACACACAAATCGAACATCTTACCATTACCGATGCATTTCTCAATGCGGCGATGCTGATGGGTGGGATGGGACCAGTCAATGTGATGCATACTGAAGCAGGGAAGGTGTTTGCCGGTGTATATGCGTTATTCTGTGGGTTTATTGTGCTAGTCTCAGTCGGTATTTTTTTTACTCCAATTTTCCATCGAATAATCCATTATTTCCACATGGAGAAATAGAAGTAGAACCGGTCGTTCTAATCCCTTTGTTTCATTGTTCGTTTTGTCGGTCGTTTCGATTTTTAGGTTACATGTGGTCTATGGAGTTATCTTTTGATGTTGAAGGATAAAAAGATGGTTATACGAGAAGTCCAGGGCCCCTCCCCGGTCTTCTGTGGCATATAAAATGGTATTGATTAAATTTATTTTCAAGAATTAGTTATGGTGATATGTGAAATTACTTGAATTTCATTTTAAGTCTTTATCCGCTCTTTAAAAAGATTTTTTATTGACTTACCATCAACAAGCAGATGTTCTGCAGCTTTTATTCAGTGTTTTTAGGTATTTTAAGCGCAAAGCCCCGCCCTAGTTTCAATACCGTCACATTATCCAGAGCCAAGTTTAATACAATAAATCCTGTTTTCGATATCCATACTAGTAAATTTTCCCGGTTCAACTATCACATCTGAATTTGGGTTGTAATATTTCAAGACTGCACCAGCCACCAATGCTATAGGACAGATGTCTTTTTCTGGATTTAGTGTATCATGAACGCCGCTCTTTGCCAACGCACATCCCTTTATCTCAAACAAACATTCCTCTTCGTTGATTTTTTTAAACTCAACGTGTTCAAAGAAGTCGCTACCAGATGTAAATTCAATAAAATTATCAATAGCTTCCTCCAAGTTTCCACTGGTGAACATTTTGGAAGCTTTTTTTTCTTCGATTTTATCTAAGAATTTACATGCATGCGAAGTCACTATCATTGAAGTATTACCACTTGTCTCTTGGATTGCTCGTTCAAGAGAGAAAAGTGTCGAGTGGAAAAGGTTAGCTAAATCCGCCATTTCTATCTTTTTTTGTTTTTTCCTTTCGAGATACATCTCATCCATTCAATCACCACAGCATTACATAAGCAATTCATTTAATATTGTTTTCCCTAGGTCATCAGCATAGACTCTGCACTTTTAATCAATCTTTCTGGGTATTTTAAGTGCAAAGCCACAACATTCATAATTTTGTATTTCTCCTGTCGCACGTTTATAGGAGGGTGAAAGCATGCCGCACGCGACAAAAAAGAGATATGGTTTGATTGGAGAAAAAAGAGATGCGACTTTCTATCTGCGGGTTTTCCACTTCGTTTCAGACCGCGCGGTATTCCCCGCCGCAGTTAATAAAATTATAAATACGACTAAAAATAATATGTAACCTAATTCAGGAGGTGTTGATATATCACTGCAATACTTGTAAGACCTTATCATATCCCTAAAGAAGTTACTGAAAGAATCGATCATTTTTTTATTACGAGCCCCCCTCTGTCGATTTTGACGTTGGCAACATATCTTGATGCAAAAGGTGTTGATGTTCGGATCATCGATATGGAGCTCGACTACGGATTGCCATTAAATGAAAATGGTGAAAAGAAACTCATCAACCATTTTATTGATGATATTTTTTTTGAAAAAATTGATTGGATTGGATTTAGTACTACAACTCATGATCATTGTCAGACATCAGTTAATCTCGCCTTAGCAGTCAAAGAAATTAACCCGGAGATTCCAATAATTTTTGGTGGCTATCAAGCAACTATAACTACTGAAGACTTACTAAAAAAATATAATTGTATAGATGCGGTCGTAGTTAGTGAAGGTGAACGTACGAGTTTTAATATTCATCAGCGGATTGTTAATGGTCAATCAATTTTTACATCTAAAATCAAAAACCTCGCGTTTCGTAACAACGACAGTATCATGTTTTCAGCTCGGGGATCATTAATTGATTTAGCGAAAATACCACCGTTAAAATTCGAGTTTCTTGAAAACATGGATAAATACCCGATTATGTCTCTTCTTTCTAGTCGGGGATGCCCATTTAATTGTGCTTATTGCACAGAACAAATAATGCGTAATAGATATAGGGTTGAACCAATGAAGAAAATTGCTAGACAAGTAAAAGTTATGCAAGAGCTAAACTCGGTAAGAAACATGGGTATTAATGATCCTTTATTTGGAATCAATTCTAAACGTACAAAGCAAATCTGTCAGATACTAAAAGATGCAAATTATTCTTTTGCCTATGAGACTCGTGCTGATGTCTTTAAACCTTCAATGCTACCGGAAATACAAAAAACCGGTGGAGAAGTAATGCTTCTTGGTCTAGAATCTACAAGTAAAGACACACTTCTTCGAATGAATAAATTCGTAGATGAGTCCTGTTACCATCAATATATCCAAAATGCTACAAAGCTAATTGATATGTGTTTCCAGCATGATGTAACACCTATGCTGAGTCTAATGCTTGGGTACCCTGGCGATACTTTGATAGATTTACAATCAACTGTTGATTTCCTTAATAAATCGATTGCACTATATAGTCGATATTACCCTGATGAAGACGCAGGGCCTGGTCTAATGATTTGTCCTCATATCGTTTTTATAAGCCCACAATCTAGACTTTCTTATCAGCTTAATGATTATAAAAAGAAAGGTTTATCTTATGAAGAAGGTGATTTATTCAGACCGACAATGGTTAAAAACCCGTCTTCGAAGTTAAAACATACCGCGGTTTTAAATTATAAAAAAAAACTGCTGATGCTTTCGAAAATTACACCTAAAACAATGGACCGACTTATGCGGTTAGTATGGTGTGATTTTAAAAAGTTAATAGAACATGATCCAACACTTGTCACAAACGATATTCTTTCAACCTTAAGTGCTTATCAAATACTTGTTAAGAGCAATAGAAAATTACATTAAATGTATAATAACGATATATAAAAAAATCCTTCTTTTAAAAACAACCGTCTTTCTTGAAGAATGCTATGGTATCTTCCATAGCCTTTTTTACTGTATATTTTGGCTGCCAATCCAAAATATTCTTTGCCTTCCTTATATCAAAATATTGATCCTGGGCCATCAAACTAAGGTACGATGGATGGACATTAGTTTTATTCAATCTCCAGGCGATATAAGTCATGCTTTTAACTAGAGGTAAGGATAGATGAATTACTTTTGATGTAGAACCAATAACATTCCTCAGTAATTCTATATATTCATTTAAAGTCAGTATTTCTTCCCCGGATATATTGATTATCTCATGTTTAGATAATGATGCATTTGTTTTTTCTGCGGACTTCAACAACGCAGAGTTTACATCTTGTACGTGTACGCTCTGTCCCCTGCTTTTTCCATCTCCAGGAATTATAACACGTTTATTTCTTAAAATTGATTTCATGTTTTCAATCAAGATAGGATCAAAATTATAAGGGCCTAAAACCATAGAGGGTCTCAAGACAATAGTTTGTAAAATACTTTTTTCAGTTGCTTTTTTACATAAGTCCTCTGCAACTACTTTATTTCGCCCATACTCGTTGATAGGATTCAGCGTACTATTCTCCTGAAGTGGACATGAATTATTCTTAACCCGACCATAAACATGAGATGCGCTTGATGTAAAAATTACCTTTTCAACATCGTTTTCTATAGCAGATAAAAGGACGTTCTGAGTTCCATTTACATCGATATCATAGATTTCTTCTTTAGTCATTTTAATGGATGGCGGAACTGTAACCAAATGAAACACAGTTTCGCATCCTTTCATAGTTTCGGACAATTTATTTTTATCACGGACATCCCCAATAATAGTCTCAACATTCTTTGGAAGATATTTCGATTTTTGTTTATCATAAATCTTAAAACTGTAATCATTCTCCAATAA
>JAPKYG010000112.1 GCA_026394435.1 Methanobacteriota archaeon
AGTGACATCTGTGCGATTATGATCAGCATCAGGAGTAAAATCAAGTAATGTGATGTCTTTATGTTTCTTTATTAGGTTATGGATTGTCTCAATAGTCTCTTTGTTTTTTCCTTCGCTGAAATTCGGTACACATTCTATCAGTCTTGCCATAGGGATTCACCGTAAACCTTAATCGGGAGTCCTTCATTTAACTATTTGGGAACACGGTATGGAATCTGTTGACCTCCTCATCACTAATGCAAGCGAACTGCTGACGTTGAAAGGGCCAAAAAAACCCAGGACACGAGAGCAAATGAAGAGACTTTCCATCATTAAGAACGGGTCGGTTGCCGTAAAGAATGGTCTGATCGTTGATGTCGGGCGGAATCTTCGATACAAGACGGAAACAACCATAGATGCTTCTGGGAAGCTCGTGATGCCTGGGTTTGTGGATCCTCATACGCATGTGGTGTTTGCAGGGTCTCGTGAGTTTGAGCTGGATTTGAAGCTTGCTGGTGTTCCGTATATGGAGATTCTGAAGCGCGGGGGCGGAATATTTTATACTGTGAAGGAAACCCGAAAAGCCTCTCCGACACAGTTGTTGCAGCAGAGTAAGAAACGTCTTGATACCATGCTTTCGTATGGGACAACTTCTTGTGAGGCGAAAACCGGGTATGGATTGGATGTTGAAACTGAGATAAAGATGCTGAATGTTCAGAAGAAACTTCAGGAGAGTCATCCGATGGATTTGGTTTCGACGTTCCTTGGTGCGCATACGATACCAAAGGATCAGCAAGCTACCGAGTACATACGAACGGTGATTACAGAGATGCTTCCGAAAACCAAGGGTCTGGCGCGGTTCTGTGACGTGTTTTGTGAGAAAGGAGTTTTTACGGTTCCTCAATCAAGGAAAATCCTTGATGCTGGAAAACAATATGGTCTCATCCCCAAGATTCATGCGGATGAGATTGTGGATGCGGGAGGTGCTGCCCTTGCAGCAGAGGTTGGTGCGATCAGTGCAGATCATTTGTTGATGTCATCTGAGACTGGTTTAAGGGCAATGGAGCAAAACGGTGTGATTGGGGTGCTTCTGCCGGGGACTCCGTTTTGTTTGATGATGCAGCGGTACGCACCAGCACGACAGATCATTGATTGTGGTGTTCCAGTTGCGTTGGCGACTGATTTGAACCCGAATTGTTGGACGGAGAGTATGCAGTTGATGATTCAGCTTGCGTGTTTGAAAATGCAGATGACTGCTGCAGAAGCGGTGACCGCGGCGACGTTTAACGCCGCGTGTGCTATTGGGATGCACAACATCGTCGGGAGTCTGGAGAAAGGCAAACAGGCTGATTGTATTATCCTTGATTGTCCGAACCATCAGTTTCTCCCCTATCATTTTGGGGTGAACTTGGTTAAAACCGTGGTAAAAAAGGGTCGTGTGCTCTAAGTTTTTCTTATTTTTTTATGTCGCAACTCTAATATATGAATAAGACAATAATTATTTATAGAGTCATATTTAAAAGCGGAGATTCGTGGACCATCATGGTTTCAAAAGCAATAGGCGTTATACTCGTGGCAGGTTTTCTCCTATTTCCCCTGTTTTCAATAAATACCGTCGTAGCTGAGGATCGGTGGTGGAATAACCAATGGTCGTTTCGCCAGGAACTCGTGCTTCCCTTCGATACTAGTTCAGACCTAGCGGCTTTCCAGCCAGTTGATACGACCATCATATTTGATAATCCTTGTTGGGCGCGCGATGAACTGCAACACTCGATTCGCGTGATTTACCAAGCTGATACAGTACTTGAATCTCAGATTTATGGCCTCGTCCATAGCGATGACGGTCATATTGCCTCATGTAACCTCGTCTTTCTTACTCCCAAAGAGGTAGATGAAATCGGACAATATTATGTGTATTATGATGAATCAGAGACTGCTTCTCCGATGTATCCCGATCATGTATCTATCGAGGATTCTTCTTATTTCTATGAACCTATCTCAGGATACCCCTTACAATCCCAATATTATAAAATCTCCCAGGAAGAATCAATTACCTATGCAGTGGCACAGCAAGGACAGTTTCTCTGGTATAGTACCTCGCAGTACGTGACAAAATTAAAGGAAGGATCAACCGAGATGATGCCAAAGAACGGAGAAGCTGCTGCATCGTTTGACTTCACCTATTACTATAACGAAGAAATGTGGCAGTATAATTCAACAAGTCAACAGCTTGTTTCAAAGAAGATACTCTGCGATGGAAATCTCATGGTATCCTGTGAGATTGTGAGTCGCTCAACTGGTGATGACCTCCAAACCAGTGCGGTCTACAAATATTACTATTGTCCCCTGGAGTATAAACGAATCCATGTACAGGTAACCCATCAGGCGTTGAAAGAATGTGTAATATATCCACCAAGCAACACCGATGGCACCTATGGGTCGTTGCAATGTGGTGGGATACATAGCACAGCAATTCAAGACCTGAACTTTGGTACACTATACCCGTATCTGCACGTCTTTACCGAACAGAATATTGTGGAAGAATACAGAATTGATACAAACCCTGAGTTCATCCCTGAAGATCCGGTTATCAGACTCATAAAAACCACTGATGATGTCGATGTCGGAAAAAACGCCTGGGCGTCATTTGATGAAGGAACCACCGGTTCGGTTCATGCGCTCGTGTTTGGTTCCTCTTCGGTGGTGAAAGCAGGAGAAGATGAACGAGATGGGATTCAGTTGAAGGTCTATGAATCAGATTATCCTCATCTTCCGGGGTTGGAATATGATATAGCAGCGTTTCAATTTACTCGGAATGCGTATGAAGCAGGGAATGCTACGAAAGATATGGTGATCCCAAAAGGATTTATTGCATCTTTTGACGCTGAGTTCTTTTCCTCACCTGTTGGAGGGTATCCTTTTGTGGAAACCGAAGCAGAGATTTTCCAAGCACTGGTGAAACTGAAACCAGCATCGGACGCGAATGGTACTTCGGAAAATAATCAGACTCAAGACCGTTATTCACTGACGGTGTATGTCCATAATGCCCCCTCGGTTCCTTTCGGCTCTGCACTTTCAGCGCTCACGGGGCGTAATTTTCCCTATATCACCGTGGAGGTATATCGTGAGGAAGAGTTAGTCAGTTCTGGGTCCGCGATACGACTCCCGCTCAACCCTTTCTCTTCGTCTGAGCAATCTTCCTTTGCGCAACGTTTCATTACCACTGCCCATATCTTTGATGCTTGTAATTTTTCAGTGTGTAAAAAAATCGATTTTCAACAACTTGATGCTAGTCGTTATCTTATCAAAGTGTTTAGGGACAATTCTTTGCTAGGAAATGAACGGCGATATATCGGATATACGATTATTGATCTAACCAAGGATACAAAAATTTATGTATTTTGTAAACGGCAGGGGTCTTGTTTGATTTCGTTAGTTGATCAAGAGGGGAACGGAATCGATGGCGCCAGTGCACTACTTATGCATGATGGCGTTGTAGTAGCTCGAAATACGACGAGTAACGGGCATGCATTGCTCACCGCCCCATGCGGTTTTATGCAACAGTATCAACTTATCATTCTGTATCGTGGTTTTGTAGTGGAGAATGAAACAATCCGTTTTGGTTATGCGCATTCCTTGGTTTCCCTGAAAAAATCATTGGAACTTCATCAGGACGAGTGGACTTTAAAATTAATGGATATGTGGGAGTTGCCGTTAGAAATCGATGTGACACCTCAGCTTACTAGTGAAGCGATGGAAACGCCAATGGTACTTTTTGCCGAACAACGGAGTAACGACCTGTATCACTTCACCCATCTTGTTCCCGCAGCATACCAGCTGCAGATCCAATATAAATCATTCCTTGTTGAAAAAAAGATCCAGATTCCTTCAAATGATGTGACTTTGGTTTTTCCTGCGATGTTTCCGATCACGTTCCAGGTGCTAAATTCTCGTGGTATGAAGATAGGTGATGCAACAATTCAACTCAGTCGGGGTGGTAAAACCGTTGATCTAAAAAGTAACGTTTCTGGAACTGTGCTGTCAGTTCCGCCTGGTTCTTATGTTGTGTCTGTCCTTTCTCAGGGTCAGATTATTAGCCAGCGATCGTTAAATGTAGTTAGTGACCGGAGTGTTGATTTTTTTACTACTCAGGAGCCGGTGTTTCCATTGCTTGTCCTTGTTGTAGTTGGTATTATTGTGCTGTTTGGTCTCGCGATGAGTACAATGAAGAAGAACCCCTTCTATTTTCTTGTGGTCCTTGTCCTAGGTCTTTCTGTTGCTGGAATAGTATCTCCCTGGTGGACGCTTCAAGGATTCTCCTCTGATGTGCAGACCTCCTCAGTGCTGTATCTGATCCCTTTAGATTTAGTCACGACGACGAAAACATCTCAATTTATTGGAGGGGAGCTTGCTTTTTTCCCTGATATCTTTGTTAATGTCATGACTGCTCTTCTTGTTCTGACAACCGTGAGTTGTTTTCTTATTCTTTTAAGCCTGGTTTTCAAACGAGTTGGTAAGAAAAAATTGCATCTCTTTTCCTTGGTATGTGCTCTTTTTATTCTGATTTGTTCGCTTGTTGTATTTTCCATTGCGATGTCTGCGTTCACAGACGTTGGGGTCGGGAGTTTCCTAGGGCAAGGAATCATTGATGTCTCTGTTCAAGGTGAGGGAACGGCAACATCTGTGTTCTGTCAGTGGGGCCCGGGGATTGGTTTCTGGTTGTATGGTTTGTCTGTTCTGATTCTGTTATCTACATTAGTGCATGCAATAATTAATAATAAGAAAAGAAAGACGTAATTATTTTTCTCTTAGTTTCTTAAGTTGTTTTTCTTGTTCGCTTTTGATCTTGGTAAGTGTTTTTTCTTTGGCTATATCCTCAGCTGGGATGCTTGGCTTTTTTTGTTCTGTTTTTAGTGGTTTTTCTGATTTCTCGAAAATAGCTAAAAGGGATTTTACTGGTTTTTTGTTCTGTTTTTTTTCGGGTTTTTCTGCAACGGTTTGTGGTGTTTCTACTTTCTTGAAAAGAGTTAAGAGGGATTTTATTGGTTTTTTTTCTTCTGGTTTTGTTAATGTCTTTCGATAGTCATCGTACCAGAGTAATGCTGATTTGTATTCGTCTTCCATCATGAGTCGTTCGTGTTTATATGCGTCTTTATCTCCTCGTTTTAATTCTGCGAGATGGGTGCGTTCCTCAGGGATGGTCCATGGTTTGTTTGGTTTGCCGTAGAGTTCTCGTTCGCGTTTGTTTCGGAGGTAGAAGAAAATGAAGTAGATGATGAGAACAAGAATGATAATTGCACCAATTGGGAGGGTTATCAATGGAGAGATGTAGAAACCTTCAGTCATCACGATAACACTGAGGCTAATTTTTTCAGTGGGATTGCCTAGGGGATAGATAGAAATATCGACTTTTCTTGGTGTTCCGACATCATAGAACACCTCAGGTGTGATAACTTGTAATTGGATCGTTCGTGTCTCACCAGAATTAAGGGTAAGACTTTGTTGCGCTACGAGCCCATATGTTCCTAATTGACCTGCTACATTAAATTGGAATGTATTTCTATATTCGCCCTTGTTTGTCACTTCAATTGGAAAACTCACTATTGACCGAGGTGGCGCTTTTTTCGTTGTTTCTAATGCTCGGACATAGGCAAAATTTAATGATACTGCCTTCAATGGTAAATAAATGTAGGAGGATGCGTATTCAACTCCATCAGTAAGATACCGTATACATTTTATTTTTATCAAAGGATTATAATCGGATGCGAGTTCATTGACTTGAGCATATACGATGACATGATGTGTCATCTGGTTACAAGTTTTACCGATTGTTGATGGCTCTATTTTTATTGCCCATCCATCGGGATATTCTGGTACAAATTTAATTGAGGTATATCCGAGCATTCCCTTTGGTACTTTATAGACATAAACCCACCAGGTTTGCATCCACCATTGAGGATAAAAAGATAAATCACCACCTGGTAAAAATCTATTCCATTGCAATCCAAAATTATCCCGAATTGTAAGGTTAATTGCAGTCCAATCCTTTTGGATTCCTGGAAGAACAGCATTATCAATTGTAGCGCCAACACCCGCTCCTTCAGTTTCATCCTCTTTTTGGGTTTTTTTCGATTGAACCAACGATGAACCTATTGACAATAGTAACACCAAAATACAGAAGAGTGTCATTAATAATTGTTTACCTCTATACATTGTTTTCCTCGGATTTTTTTGTCATTTATGTCTTTTTTCGCTTTTTCAGGATGATTACGACTAATGTTAATGCTGCAAATAGTAAAATTGGTTCGAATCCAGGAGCTGAAAATCCAATGCTATTCACTCGTACTTGAATGGAATGTGGTGATCCAGTAATAGCCGGTGTAGATGGTGGTGATTTTTCTGGTGTGAAAATTACGGTAAATGTTCGTTGTTCGTTATGCCATCCAAAGTTATAAGGAGCTATCACTGAGAAAGTCATTTTTGCTTCTCCCGCTGGAGCAATGATCGTCTCAGTCGGGGAAATTAGAGGTGCCCATTCAGCTAGTTCATCCTTGATTACTCCATGGACTATTATTTCTTTATTTCCCAAATTCTTTATAGTTACTGCAAAATTCACTGGTTCGCGAGGACCAACTTGTCGAATAGGATTGTCGACTTCAACAGATATCAATGGGATAAATTCTGGTTGGAAGTTCAATGTTGTAGAAAAGTTTACTTCTGCTATTCTACCAAGAGGCTTGGCATAAGCGTTTATTCCAATTGAATACGGTTGTGCCGGTGCATTTTCATATGGTGATATCACAATATTAGCATCCGCATAAGTTACGGTAATGTCAGGTGAATCGATGTATATATCTGGTGTAACCAAATAAATGTCCGCCCAGTTTGGTTTTTCTGTGATAGTGAGATGAATTTGTTGAGGAAAAACTATAAAGGATCCATAAACCCAAAGCTGTCCAAAAGTTTTTATTGCTAATATATTTTCCGGTCCAGCGAAAAAGTATCCAATTTTCAATTTGATAGTGAGAGCGGTCTCTATGGTAATTGGAGTATTTAATGCTTCTAAACTTGAGGGATCAATATCAATAGTAATATATGCCGGATATGTTACAATTTTCGCTGATGCTGTTGTTGAATAGGGTGATAATAGAGAAGAGGAAAAAAGGGTTCCAACTAATATGAATCCTATGATAAAGGTAGCTTTTACCGTTTTTAGGTGTGTTGTCATTTCGTACCACCATTTTATTTTGTTTATACAATTATTACTTTCTTTTCTCAGTATTTAAACCTTGTTGTACAATTCTTCCTCATTATGGGGAGTGGTATGTACATATTAATATATAACTTACTTGATATAAAAATATTTGCATTAGATTAGATGATTTATCGATAAAAAAGGAAAAAAGAAGATCCATGAAGTATCTTTTCTGCCGATAACCAGTGAAGATAATCTTGATCTTACTCAATCATGTCGATTTTCGTGTCGCCTTCTTGTGTTTTTTTCGTTTTATCCGATCCCTTGTCCTTCTTTGTTGCGACCTTCCCAGGGAAATTAGAGAGAATAATAATATCGCCAACCGCGTTGACCCATCGGTACGGAACAGCGACGTCGACGCTCCCTTCAACAAGCGATGGATTGGTGTTTGTGACAAGCAGGCTTCCAACTCTCTTTTCGTCCATCTCTAAAAACACGTTTTTGACGTGACCAACATAGACCCCTTCACGAGTATAGACCGGTAATTTGAGAAAAGAGGTGACCTCTTCCGGCTTCCAAGTGTCTTTTTGCATCATGTAATCAAAATACAATTACCTATATTAAAATGTGATGGTTTTTGAGAACAGAATATTTTTTGAGCTGATATGACTTATCCCCTATAATGATTTCTAATGATAAGAAAAAAAGAGAAAAAATATTCAAAGAGCTGGAAAGTTTTCAGCAGCGTGATTTTTGCTTTTCCAGTGGTCATATCCTTGGTTCGATGTGCACACAACCGCATCCGATTGCTCGGGAAGCGTACATACAATTTTTAGAAACAAACCTTGGTGACCCTGAGCTGTGCCCTGGGACTAAAGAAATTGAATCTCGATTCATCGCTTTTATCTCCAAGCTTCTCCATGCTCCAAAAACATCGGGAGGACAAATAGTAAGTGGGGGAACCGAGGGAAACATCACCGCGATGTGGATCGCTAAACAACTATCGGGAAAAAAAGAAGTGATTCTCCCGGAAAGCGCTCATTTCTCCTTTCAAAAAATCGCGTCTCTCATGAACATGAAACTCGTGGAAACGCCATTGACCAACGAGTATGTCATAGATATCACGAAAATGAAAAAGATGATCCATAAGGGAACTGCTGCAGTTATTGGTATTGCAGGTTCAACTGAACTTGGAACTATTGATCCGATCCCGGAGCTGAGTGATATTTGTTCTGATGAGCATATCTTTTTACATGTGGATGCTGCATTCGGTGGGTTTGTTATCCCGTTCCTGAAAGAATTACAGTACAAGGTGCCTGAGTTTGATTTCAAACTCAAAGGTGTATCTACCATATCGATTGATTCACATAAGATGGGGTATTCCGCTATCCCTCTTGGGACTCTTATGATTCGGCAGAAACACTGGCTTGACAGCATCAGTGTAGAGTCTCCTTATATCAGCTGTGAGAAACAAGCAGGCATCCTAGGCACGCGGTCAGGAGCACCGGTAGCTGCCGCGTATGCGGTCGCACAATACCTAGGATTTGAGGGATACAAAAAAATGGTGAAATCTTGTATGGATGTGACAAGGTATACGGAAAAACGAATCACGGAACTTGGGCTATCTCTTGTAATGAAACCAACGATGAATGTTCTGGGAGTACAGCTGAAAAAACCCAAGCAAATAGTAAAAAAACTCTCCGAACATGGGTGGCGGGTGAGCAAGGTCGAACGGCTTTCCTGCATCCGATTGGTTCTCATGCCGCAAATCACAAAACAGATTATCGATGAGTTCATACCGGTTCTGAAAAAAACATGCGAAGAGGTTGGAGAACTATGAGTCTTGAGCATCTGAAACAATCTTTGTATGCGGCTCCGATTGTGAAAAAAGGTGATTACGATTACGTGGTTCATCCAATTACAGATGGAGTGCCGTATATTACTCCTCAATTGCTTAAAGAAGTCTCTGATGAGATGAAGAAGCATATCAAGAAATGTGGGAAATTTGATCGTATTGTGACGATGGAAGCGATGGGCATTCCTCTTGCCTCAGCGTTATCTCTTGATATGGGGATTCCGTTTACGATCATCCGGAAGCGTGAATACGGGTTGCCTGGTGAGGTTGCTGTTGAACAGGTTACCGGGTATTCGAAATCCAAACTGTATATTAATGGACTACAGAAAGGAGACACGATTGTGATCGTCGACGATGTTCTGAGTACTGGTGGCACATTACGATCTGTTCTGTCCGTATTTAAAAAAATGAGTGTGAACGTAAAAGGTGTGTTTATCGCAATCAATAAAGGTTCTCATATACAGGAAATCAGCAAAGAATTTAACGTTCCGATTACCTCAATCATTGACATTGATGTAGTGAATGGAGAAGTCGTGATTGAGTCATAGGAACATATTTCATATAGTAGTATCGTATACGGAGCGTGATTGATATGGTAGAGAAAATCCCACAACACATACATTGTCATATCTGCGGAAAAGCTATCCCTGCCTCAGACACCGAAACGATGTGTTCTGATGAATGCAAGCAACGCTATCAAGGTTTAACAAAGCGACGAAAACTCTGGGTTTATATCATGTACGCGTTGATCTTTGTCATGATCGCAGTGTTGTTCATCGCACCTATGTTAGGGAAATAAAAAACTTTTTTTCTTTTTTTTAAAGAAAAATAAATTGGAGAATAGTTATTCGCTGAGTTCTTCCTGAAGGTCAATGACCATCTCAGTGAGTACATCTTCGAAGATCTGATGGCGGTACTCTTTAACTGAGCCGTTCGCAAGATGCGCTCGTGCGACGAAATCTCTCCCGTCTTTAAGGATTTCAATGTGACAGACTGTCTCCATGATTCTCCCGTCCTGTTTTACTCCCGTATTCATCAACGATATTTATATGTTTTGTGCGCAAGGTTAATGTGGTTTGCTTCCCATGTCTGCGTTGGGACGTGGTGTTGTGGTAACTATACGAAATGCTGCGGTCGCAGGCCAGTTTTACCCAGGAAATGAAAAAAGTCTAAAACAGCAAATCGAGGAGTGTTTTTTAGACAAACGGGGAATTGGGTCGATTCCTTCGCTTAAAAAAGTTGGACACAACTTAAAAGGACTCGTGGTGCCACATGCAGGGTTCGTCTATTCCGGGGCGATCGCATCTCATGCTTATGGTCGTCTTGCAGAGCAAGGGTTTGCTGACACATTTATTATCCTTGGGCCGAATCACACCGGCATGGGTTCCGGTGTCTCGGTGATGACAGAGGGTGCATGGAAAACACCACTCGGAATGGTCCCGCTTGATTCATCCCTCGCACAAACCATCTCGACCGGTATTATCGACCGGGATGCATCTGCACACACCTACGAGCATAGTATCGAGGTACAGCTGCCGTTCTTACAATATATTGCACATGGTCGGCAGTTTGAGTTTGTCCCTGTGTGTATGATGATGCAGGACTATGAAACCGTTCAAGAAGTAGGTGCTATCCTTGCCAAAGCTTCTCAAAAATCAAAAAAGAATATCGTTCTCATCGCCAGCAGTGATTTTTCCCATGCCGGGTTTAACTACCAAAGCACACCACCCAAAGGGATGCGTGTGGATACATACGCGGAAAAACAAGATACCCTCGCGATCCAAAGTATTCTTGCATTAGACCCAAAGGGACTCATCCAAACGGTGGAGGAACATACTATCACAATGTGTGGATATGGTCCGGTCGCAGCAATGCTTTTTGCTGCAAAGAAACTCGGAGCAACTAAAGCAGAACTCTTAAAATATGGGACATCGTATGAGGTCCACCCTGGTTCCTCCTGTGTCGGGTATGGGGCGATTGCGGTTGCATAGGTGAAAAAGCCATGAAGAAACAGCCAGTTCAAGATATCGAATTAACAAAAAACATGACCACAAACCAGCTCATCAAAGCACTGTACAACTCAGGAGGTTTTTCCGCAAAAAAGGTTGCAGACGGTGTGGACATCCTCGAGCACATGGTAAAAGAAAAGAACTGCGTGAAGTTCTTGTCCTTTCCCGCGTGCATTATTTCAACTGGGACACGAGGAGTTATTAAGGAATTGCTAAAGCGGAAACTGTTTGATGTCGTAATCACCACCACGGGAACCTTAGATCATGATCTCGCACGGGTCTGGAAAGACTATTACCACGGATCGTTTATGGCTGATGACAAAGAATTGCATCAGCAAGGAATTAACCGCCTCGGAAACATCTTCATTCCACTGGAGTGTTATGGGGCGATTCTCGAAGAAAAAATACAGCCAATACTCAATGAATTATGCACAGAAAAACAAAAATGGTCCACCAAAGACATGATCTGGGAGTTTGGGAAACGACTCGAAAAAGAAAAAAACGGCAAAGACTCAATCATGTATTGGGCATGGAAAAACAAGATCCCTATCTACGTTCCAGGAATAACCGATGGAGCATTCGGCTCGCAGCTTTGGATGTATTATCAGGATCATCGGAACTTCACCATTGATCTTTTCAAAGATGAACAGGAACTCTCGGATATTGTATTTACCGCAAAGAAAACCGGTGCATTCATTATCGGGGGTGGGATTTCAAAACATCATGTGATCTGGTGGAACCAATATTGTAATGGACTTTCCCACGCAGTGTATATCACCACGGCAGTTGAACATGACGGGAGTCTTTCTGGTGCACAAACAAGAGAAGCCATCTCCTGGGGAAAAATTGCAGAGAAAGCAGACAATATCACCATAGAAGGGGATGCAACGGTTTTGCTTCCGTTGATGATCAGTGCGTTGCTCGAACGACTATAAAACAATGGTTACAGCTGATTAAAACTTGGTCTTTTTTTCTCTAAGACGCGATCAAGGATTTCTTTCTCATCTGCCTCGCGAATTGGGTCTTGTGAAGATGATTCTTGATGGTCTGATTCGTCCATTCGGTCTTGTCTTTGACGTTTTCCTTTGGAAAGCATCCCAAACGCTTCGCTGACAAAATCCAGTTCCTCGATCGTTGGACACCAGGAAATCGTGTTCTTATTGGTAAAAAAGTTCGGTGCATCTCTATCGAACTGAATGTTTAATACTAATTCTCCAGATATTACATCCTTATCGAGTTGGAGTGAAACATAAATTTTTTCTGGTTTTTTCATAGCTTTCCCATCCTCATTGTAACAACTATAACAAGAATCAGGTTTTATATTTTTCTTTTATTGCAAATAGCAGATCCTAGATCTTTTCGCGATTTCATTTGATTTTTCATGGATTTTCGTTAAATCCCGCAAGAGGTTGTTTTATGATTTATTGTCTGTACATCCACTAAAATAACACACACATCCTATGATGAAAAGGATTCTCAATATCATTACTTTTTTTGCATTTTCTCTCCTGAAAGTGATTGTGTTCAGGTACCAAAGTATATTAAAAAACCTATCCTAGCTAGTAATGAAAAATACGAAAAATAAGAAAAAAGGCTTAGTCAGATCTATTTATTCTTTTTTCGTGACTTCTTTTACTAAATTACTTATTAGCGAAAGAAAACCTTATGTAAAAAGATACAATTAAATACTCTAACGCTATTCAAAATACTATGAAGAAAAAGGAAACAACAAAGACCGCTGCAGAACTCAAACAAGAAATCATTACAGCATACACAAACAAACCAAAAATTGCCAAATTCCTACACTTTCAAAATA
>JAPKYG010000210.1 GCA_026394435.1 Methanobacteriota archaeon
TATCTGAGGCGCTTCAGGGAGCAGAGGTTGCTATCTCCATTGAAGGTGTTACGGTGGGCAGACAGATAAAAGGAGGAGATATTCTTTTTACCGATCTTCCTGAGAGTGATGCAAAAAAACTGAAACTTATGGATGTTCTCAATGAAGATGAGAAAGACGTGCTCAATAAGATCATTGATATTAAACGCAAGACAAATAAGTTCTGGGGGATGTAAGGTCTTCTCCAATAGATATCTTAATGAAACGACATCTTATAATTTGTATGTTCAATAAAAAAATAAAAATTAGTATCATCAATCAGTTTATCTCTAACTAAACCATTGTACCATTGTTTGATCCCACATGACAAGAATCAATCCGACCAGACTTGCCAGAGTCAGTGGAATCCAATAGGTGTATACGATTTGATCGATTTTCAGTCGTGCGATCGCAACGCGAATCAAGGTCACAGAGAACAAGATCACAAGAAAAACTTTTAAAAGATAGAACAAAACATCAATGATGATGCCTGTATAGCTACCCAGACCGATAAAAGCTGAGAGATTATACGGGAAGAATAATGCCACAATTATTGATGCCATCACCACTGTTTTTACCCCGTCGGTGAGATAGTACATCGCAAGGTTTCTCCCTGAATATTCCACAAGCAGTCCTCCCGCGAGTTCTGTTTCTGCTTCTGGCGAATCAAATGGTATCTTGGAAAGCTCCGCTGGTGTTACTAGAAGAAGAACAACCAGCAAGATTGCAAACCCAATAAATCCAAGTGGCCCAGCAACCTGATTCCAGACAGGTGCTGCAGCAATCGTAGAAAACAAAAAGACATTGGTGATTCCTTTTTGAAGTAAGTTCCATGCGACAGTGATAATAAGAACCGCCAGGGGAAATTCATAGGCTATCATAGTAGCCATTTCTCGTTGAGCACCGATAATTGCGTACGGCGAACCCGAGGAAAAACCACCGATGACCAGGGCAAGAGAGGGTATAATCAAGAGGTAAAGTATCACAATCAAATCTCCACCTGATGCAAAAAGTGGCGGGAATCCACCAAGAGGGAGGTACAGAAGAATTGAGATGGTGGCTATCAGTCCAATGAGTGGGATGAGATTGAATATCCATGGGATTGCATGATCCGGGATGATGTTTTCTTTGGTAAATAATTTCGCAACATCTCTGAATGGTTGTCTGAATGGTGGACCGATACGACCTTGCATATGGGCAGAGAGTTTACGATCAATACCTTTGTAGAAAAGACCGAAGATAATGCCAAACGTAGCCAGACCAAGTGTCCCAAGGATGATTCGCACCAAAAGCTCAGAGAGTCCGAGGACGTCCATTTACATCACTCCCATGATGAGAAAGAGGCATGCCAGGATAATGACAAACCAAAGAACGTAATCGCTTGCGTTTCCCGTATGCATCTTTCGTAATTCAGTATATACGGTTTTCATACTAGTGGTAAATCCCCAGTATAAGTTACTTGCCTTGACATGCATCACCTCCGCTGAGGGTTCCTGATTCCCGGAGAGAAATGCTTTCGTCTGATCCGTATCTTTTTTATAGGTGCTCTTCCCAAATCCTCGAATCCCATAAAAAAGGAGAAACGCAATAAAGAAAATGAGAACCCAGAGGATCGGATTCCAAAAACCACTACCACTCTCAAGAGAAAACATCGTTAAATCCCTCCAACAACCGTACCAATATATTGCGCATGGTTCAACAACGCGTCTGCTGCTGGTTTCACAAGAGCATCAATGACAAGATTAGGAAACAATCCGATAAAAATCGCCAGTGCAGCAACAAGTCCCATCGCAAGCAACATACTTCTTGGTGCTTCTGTAACATTTTTAAAAGCAGGAAGTTCCGGCCCCATGAACACCGCGTAGAACACCTTCACAAAAACAGCAAGCATCAAGATGCTGCATAAGATCGCGACGATTGAAAGGATTGGATTCAGTTGATAGACAGACTCATAGATGAGAAATTTTGATGCAAATCCATTCAAGGGCGGCATGCCTGCAACCGCAAGAAACCCGATGACGAAAAAGACCGTGGTGTATTTCATATTCCTGGCCAGACCACTCGTGTCATCCAATGATCGTTTTTTTGTAGTATAATAGACTGCACCAGCAACTAAGAACAAAAGTCCGATATCTAACGCGTCGTTTAACAGATGCAGGATACCACCTTGTAACGCTGTTGTCGCGTACGGGGTACCTAATGCAGCGATTCCTGCTCCGATTGCAAGAAACATGTACCCGACTTCTGTGACCGCGCTAAATCCAATGAGTCGCATGAAATCAGATTGTACCAATGCCATCGCAACGCCGACAATGATCGAGATAATTGCGAGTGTGATAAGAATCCATCCAACCAGGACATTCAGAGGAATGGAAAATCTCATCGTTGTTGATAAGACGTTTCCATACAGCGTGAAAATAACGCGAAGCACGCCATAGAAACTTGCAAGTGTCGCACCAATGATGATAAGTGTGACTGAGGGAGGTGCCCGTCCATACGAATCAGGGAGCCACATATGCATGGGCACAAGCCCTGCTTTCATCCCAAGAACCACGAGTAACAATACTAAAATGATTTTATCCAAAAACGTGTACTTGAGCACGTTTGCAAGCGTCGCGATATTCAACGCGTTATATTGTGCATAAAGCATTCCGATGGCAAATAGAACAAAAAGTGCGCCAATCGCACTCACGACAATATACTTAAACGCAGCTTCCAACGCCTCTCCTTCTGAAATCCAAAATGCAATAAGTGCACACGAGGCGATACATGAGATTTCTAAAAATACGAAGAAGTTGAAGATATCACCAGTCAGCTCCATCCCAAAAGTACTCGTAATCAACAATAAAACGAGTGTGTAGTACTTATCTAACCCGTCATGATCTTTCATAAACGACCATGAGTAGATCAATGCGATGAACGCAAGCACCATAGTGATAAGAGCCATGAAAATGCTCATACTATCGACTTCAAAAAGGATACGAACCATGGGGACCGCGAGGTCTTTTGCACCGAAAATGTAAAGACGAGGACCGTTGGCAAGCACATCAGATGCGAGTATCCCAACAAAAAACCCGGTAAGACACAACACGAGCAAACCAAAAATATTCCGTAATGTGCTATTTATACGACTGACCAGCGGCATGAGAAATGCGCCAAGCAACGGAATCGCAATAATCAAAGCAGGAGATTGCTCGATAAGAACGTCGATGATGTTCATTCTTTCAACCTCCGAATCTTTCGAACATCCAGCGTGCCATACTTCCTATAAATATGCATAACCAGCGATAGCATCAACGCAAGAACAGCGACACCTATCACAATACTGGTGAGGGTTAATGCCTGAGGAACCGGAAGCACCATTCCCGCCGGATATGTTGTTCCTGGCGGTAAACTTGTAAAGATCGGTGCGACACCGCCTTCACGATACCCTAACGTGATTAAAAAAAGATTCACTCCACTTTCAATAATTGAAATGCCGATGACGATTTTAATCAGATTCCTACGGAACAATACAGCGTACAACCCAATGAATATCATAGTTACGACTGCGATAAAAGGAATATATTCAATCATGTGTCCCACTCCTTAACACTACTAGCGTATGCCATGACTAACACAATGACGAATAACCCAGCTATCACCTTGACCCCCACAGCAAAATTCATTAGCGGCAGGACTCCACCAGTGTTGAAATCAGCGCCGGTTGACCCAGTTGCTGGTGTCGTACCAAAGAGGAGGTTGGAGCCGGCAAGGAAGTTACCGAAAAACACAGTGCTAAACACAAGACCCAATAACGCAACAGTGATGAAACCGACCCCACCGATGCTTTCAAACGTGGATAATCGTTTTTCGTTTATCTGTTTAAAAACCCACTTTGACCCATATGCAACAACAATCATGGCACATCCGGATGCAACGATCGCACCACCTTGGAAACCTCCACCGGGTGTGAGATGACCATGGGCAATCACATAAAGCCCGAAAATCATAGTGAGAGGAAACAGGATGTTGACCGAGGTTTTCACAATCTTTGACATACCGCTCATTATTTTACCCTCCGAAAGATCATCAACACCCCGGCAACCGCTGTAAATAAAATCGTCGCCTCTCCGAGAGTATCAAAGCCACGATAATCAAAAACAGTCGATGTCACCCCATTGTTTGTTCCGGTCTCATTTTGGGTGTTTGCAATGATATGATCATCCATGTTTACCTGACCGGGTTTGCCAAAAGGATGAATCAGGAAGATACTGAAGAAAAAGAAGACAGCAACAATTGCAAAAACAACAACAGCCACGATAGTTCTCTTCTCCATTATTATTCATCCTCCGTGCGTTTTGTTCCTTTGATAGCAATGATGACTATTGCTGTGGAGAGACAAGCCCCTACTCCAGCTTCTGCGATGGCGACGTCGGGTGCTTGCAAGATAAAGAATTCTAACGACAATAACAGGCTCATTGCTGCCATAGCAACCGCGGCAGCAAGAAGATCACGAAGCAGCACAGCAACAAGGGATGCGACGACCGTAAGAATCAAGACAATAATGTTTGCGATAAGAAACTCCATCCCCATTTAGTCTCCTCCTGTTTTTTCTTCATTTTTTTCCACTGGTTTTGCTTGGAGTTCATCGATGACTGCACCTGCTGGTTGAATACCACTACGATGCGCAGCGCGAGCGATCGCATGGGCGCCAACCGGGTTTGTCAACAGAATAGCGATCAACGCAATCGTAGAATGAATCGCAAGTACTGATCCATTGGTATCTTTTTCCCACCATAGTTTCAAACCAATGAGAATGACAGACCCGATAAGGAAAAGAGAGCCAAATGTTGTGCATTTCGTTCCTGCATGCAACCGTGTATAGACATCAGGGAATCGGAGGAGTCCAATACCTGCGAGGAGATTGAAAAAGATGCCGATTCCGATGAATAGGTAGATGATGATATCAAAGATCATTTTAGAAATCGCCTCCTTCAAGGTATCTGGCAATGAATAAGGTTGAGATGAAAGAGAGGAGCGCATAGACAATGGCGACATCAATGTAAATGACTTCTCTGTATGCGACACCAAAGGCGATCATACCGACAATCACCATTGTATTGATTGTATCAACGCCGACAACACGGTCAGGTGCGGTTGGTCCGCGTATCACCCGAATTAAGGCAAGGATGCTACAGAGCATCAATGCAATGACGACAAGCAAATATGTTGTCAAAAGGTCAATCATTCTGCAATCCTCCGTATCCATTGTGGAAAATTCCCGCAGATGTATTTACAATCAACAGGTTTTTTCTCCAAGGCTTTTTTGTCGACGTTGATCCAGTGAATATAAAGGTCGTTGGTCTTTTCGTCGATATCAACACTTAACGTCCCAGGGGTGAGTGTAATTGAATTGGCAAGCAGGGTAATACCTAGATCAGTATGTATACCGGGGGAAATTTTCACAATACCTGGGTTTATTTTTCCTGTGATGACACGATAAGCAACGTCAAGGTTTGCTTTGGCAAGAGCGACGAAAAATGGTCCTATGAGATAACAAAGAAAGAGGAACCATCGAACAGGGTTCAGCATTCTGAAATTGTCTTTGATAAACAGGGTCCGTGCAGCATATCCGACAATCAATGATAATAAGAGACCGAACAGCATCTCGATATAGCTCCAAAGTCCCAGCACGTCGTTTCCACTACCCGTTGTCAATAAAAGATAGATGATGAAACAAACGATGGTTGTGATAACATATCTTTTCATGGTTGCCTCCCCTACATTTATTATCTTATGTGGTGATAAGGGAATGGTACACATAGTGTTTTTTTAAAACTTGTTGTTTTTTTAAAGGATGTGATTATCAAGATGAGTATAATTTTCTGAAATATGTCCTTTTTATTGAAAATTAGGATATGTAAACAAGGTAATGATTACCAAAAAAAAATTTTGGAATTGTGCAATAGTTATTCAACAATCAAATCCTTCGAATACTTGTCTGTATCCGCAAGTAAAAATTCATTGCTCATACTCAGGCAATTCACTGGGCAGACGTCGTTACATTGCGAGCAAAACGTGCATCGTGCAAGATAAATTTTTATCTTCTTTTCTTCAGCTTTAAATTCGATAGCTTCAGAGGGGCAGACCTTCAGGCAGAGCTGGCAGCCAATGCATTTGTCTTTTTCATACTGAATTTTACCTCGGAACCCTTGCGGTGTTTCCACTGGAGAGCATATGGTTTTTTTCCCATCGTGAACATCAGCAAAAAACCTGGTTGTTGACGACGGTATATATTTCGTAGGAAATTTGTTCGTATGTGGTTTTTTAAATAACTGCCTAAGCAGCTGCAGAACCATCGGGAATCTCATAGCTGAAGCCTCCGTGTTTTTTGTATACTCATCTGATGTAACTCTTCCTTGTCCAAGAATGAGGTGTCCTGGTTTTTTACAATCGTTACTCGGTTGGTGCATGACATACACGGGTCGGTTGACGCTGCGACAATCGGGATATCCGCTATCTGCTGATTGGTAAGCATTGGGATCCAAGGCAGGATGTTGTTGTATGTTGGCGCACGTACCTTCCATGCATAGGGGGCATCCTGAGCACTCAGTTTCACGTAATGGAAGACTTCTCCGCGGGGTGCTTCCATCCGCCCGATTCCTTCACCAGACACGTTCTTCAACTTCGCCAGAAGTTTCGGGATCTTCGGCTCAGAAACAATAGGACCAGCAGGCATTTGATTAAGGCATTGCTCAATCAAGCCTACCGATTGTTGTATTTCTAGCAAACGAACAACGATCCTATCATACACGTCACCATGTACTTCACCAGTATAAATATCAGGGGTGATATAATCAAAATCAAGATCACTATACGCGAAATATCCTTGTTCAAGGCGAACATCCTTTTTCACCCCGGAAGCACGAGCGGTAGGCCCGACTGCACAGAATGCCAATGCGTCCTCCTTTGTTAAAACACCACATTCTTTGCAACGCATCTGAAATGTTTTATCATCTAAGAATACGTGTTGAAGTTTTTTAAAAATTTCTTTATAATACTGTAACGTCTCCTGAATCTTCGGTTGCATTTCAGGTGTGATATCCCGTCGTACCCCTCCAATCATGGTAATACCTTTGGTGATCCGATTCCCTGTGAGATATTCAGTGAGATCTAATGCTTTTTCTCGCATCTGCCATGTCAAGAATAAGACAGAGTCAAAGCCGATCTCATGAGCT
>JAPKYG010000168.1 GCA_026394435.1 Methanobacteriota archaeon
CTTGACAAGGTTTTCGAAAACGTTTCACTTCTTCTGTCTGAATACATAGAATGGTTCAACAATGTACGATATTCCCTTGGTGTTGAGGGAATACCAGCATCATTCTATTATGAACGTTAGCGATGTCGGTTGACAGTACAAAAAGAAAAGCTATTTAAGGATAAACAAAATTGCTTAGAGGAAATTATGAAAACGGAGCAAGAAAAACTTATTGTTACGGTAACAACTGCGAACGCTTGGATTTATCCTGAAGCAAAGAATTATCCAAAAACACCGGAAGAAATCGCAGAAACAGTATATAGATGCTATAACGAAGGAGCAAGTATCGCGCATGTCCATTTACCAAAGAACGCAAGCAAAAAGACGGTCGAATTGATCAGAGAAAAATGTGATATCATCATACAAGCAGGCATGTCTAGTGATCCAATAAATGAACGACAAGAACTCTTTGATTCGAAACCAGATATGGTTTCTATAATTTTAAACCATCATGATGAGGTTTTTCTTGATGTCGAAGTAAATCGATTGCATCCACTGAAAGAATTAGAAGAATATTGCAGGTTATGTAGAAAAACAGGCATTAAATCAGAGTTTGAAGTCTGGCATCACGGTTCGGTATGGAATTTAAACTACTTGGTGAAGAAAAATTTGATAGATAAACCGTATTTTCTTACATTGTTTCTCGGTTGGCCTGGTGGGACTTGGTCCCCCCCTACAAAAGATGAATTATTGCATAGGATAAAGTATCTTCCTCCAGATTGTGTTTGTTCCGTGAGCGTCATGGGACCTGATCAGGAAGTAATCTTACCGCTTGCTATTGAATTAGAAAAACATGTCAGAGTCGGGACCGAAGATTATCCGTACTTGAAGAAAAGAGTTCTGGCAAAGGATAACACTGAGTTGGTTAGAAAAATTGTGAAGATTGGCAAAGAAAAGGGAAGAGAGATAGCAGATCCTTCAGAAGCAAGAAAAATGATAGGTATTCGCTAAAAACAATTTTTTATGGTGATTCTATGAGAATAATTGGTATAAATGGAAGTCCAAGAAAAAAGGGGAACACGCAGGCTTTGTTAAAAGTAGCTATGAAATCATCTAAGATAGATGACGTGAAATTAATTCATTTGGTTGATTATGAAATCTTTCCATGTGATGGTTGTGGTACTTGTTGGAAAACGAAAAAATGCCCGTTTGACGATGACCTTGAAGAAGTAATAAGAGAGTTAGTCAGTAGTGATGCAATAATCATTGGAAGTCCGGCTTATTATGGAACTGTTTCAGCTCAGATGAAGGCATTTATTGACCGTTCTGGTGAACTTCTTGGAGCACGAGGGCATCCATTAAAAGGTAAAGTTGGCGGTGCTCTCTCGGTTGCTAGACGATGGGGTCATATCACTACTTGGACAGCTTTACTTCTTTACATTCTAGAGATGCGATTGATTGTTCCAGGTGCAGGGTGGGGTGCGGCTACTGCTATGAAACCAAACGAAGTCATAAATGACAAGGAAGGCGTTGAAAGAGCTAAAGAGCTAGGGGAATCTATAGGAAAACTTTGTAGGGTTTTATCCAAAAAATCTTAATTTTTTTATCCAACTGCCTAGCTAACATTTATGGATTGGGGTATGTTATGCTTATTTAAATTCCTACAGCCAAAATGATTATATACTAATGTAAAGATTTTATGATACTTTTATGAAAAAGATTCGAGTCGGTCTTGTAGGTCTGGGTTTTTCTGGGTCGTTACATGCAGACGCATATGCTGCAATAAAAGACAAGGCGGATTTGGTTGCGGTTTGTGACATAGATAAGGAAAAAGCCAAAATGATGGCTGGTTGCTATGGCGCGAAGGCTTACACGGACTTCAATAAAATGCTAGAAAAGGAGAAGCTTGACGCTGTCGATTTATGTATTCCGCATCATTTGCACTCCAAGTTTGTAATTGCTGCGGCAAAAGCCGGAAAGCATGTAATAGTAGAGAAACCGATTGCAACAACGGTTGAAGAGGCGAAAAAAATGATAGAGGCGACTAGAAAGGCGAACGTAAGGTTCATGGTTGCCGAGGATCAAGTGCATCTACCGGCACACAAACTCGCCAAGGAACTTCTGGATAAGAGGGCCATAGGCAAGATATTCATGGCAAGAGTTCTTAGCGCAGTCTACGATATGCCAGAAGATGATAAGGGGTGGAAGCTCGATCCAAAAAACAAGGGCGTACTTCTTGACATGGCGGTTCACTACTTTATGATCCTGCAATGGCTGATAGGTCCGATAGAGAAAGTAAGTGCGATGGCTGAATCTGTCGTCGTAGATAAAGGGAAAAGCGATTTTGACGACAACGCTATAGCAATTGTCAAGTTCAAAAATGGAGCCATTGGTGATGTTTCTGTTACGACGGTGGTTGCTAGAGAACCGTGCAACAGGTTGGAGTTTTATGGAACAGAGGGCACTATAATAGTTGATCATTCGTGCGAGAAGCCGTTGATGTATCATTCAGTACATCGTGGTATGGAAACCGATGGATGGGTGAGGCCAGAAGTAGAGCATGAAACGTATCCTGGATATTTTCCACTTGCATTCAGAAACGAAGTTAAGTACTTCATCGATTGCATTCTGGAGAATAGGGAACCGGAATTCGGTGGAAAAATGGGGATAGAATCCGTGAAGGTTGTAGAAGCTGCGTACAAGGCCGTGAAAACCGGAAAGACGCAGAACGTTAAGTAGAGTATAGTAAAAAGAAATGAGGGTGAAAGAAATGATTGATTTGAGTAAATATCGCATAATAGAACTAAGTGTGGAACTCTGTCCAAAGATATACCGGTGGGACGGGGGCCGAGAAGACCCATTTCCATCTACTGATTTGGATTGGAATGAAACGGTCGTGTATTCCGGAGGAGCGAAACGTCTCGTGCTACGTCAGATAAAGTATCCAGATATGGATTTCAACGAATTAATAGACATGGAGGCACATCTTGGAACGCACGCTGAGACCGGGAAGCACCTAGATTATGACAGACCAAGTATAACAGATTTCCCAGTGGATACATGGATTGGTGAAGCAGTGGTATGTGACTTTTCCGACAAAACTCCTGTAAAAGGTGAAAGATATGAACTGGCTCCCAAGGATTTTGGAAAAGTGAAGAAAGGGGATATAGTTTTGATAAGGAGTTCCCTGCCTTACGGCGATGCACCCACCATGACTGAAGCGGCCACCAAAAGCCTCATCGACAAAAAGGTAAAACTCATTGGCGGACTTGAACCATTCAACGGTGTGATAGGTACTGATGAACTGCGTAACATCCACAACATGTTCCACGAAAACGACATAGTACTAGTTCAGGGAATGATAAACCTCAATCAGATAAAGAAGGAAAGGGTTTTCTTCATCGGACTTCCGATGAGAATCAAGGGACTTGATGCATCCACGATACGGGCCGTAGTCCTTGAGGAAAAAGACTGAAGAACTAACTAATTGGAACAACACAACAATTGGGTAAGAGATTATAGTATATGTTTTTCTATCCTGCTGCCCAACCAGCATCAACCAATAAATCAGTCCCGGTCACATATGATGATTTATCAGATGCTAAGTAGAGTATTGCCTCACCAATTTCTTTTGGATCAGCCCATCTGTGTAAAGCACCGATATCTGATCGTTCTTTCCTAATTTTATCCATTGAAACGCCAAGTCTTTTCGCTTCGATTTCCACGTCACCTAAAAGCATCGGAGTTTCAACCGAGCCTGGACTAATACTATTAACTCTAATACCACGAGGTGCTAGTTCCCATGCGAGTGCACGGGTAAGTGCAATAATGGCACCCTTTGTTCCACCATATACTGCATGGTTAATCTGCCCAACATGACCGGATATAGATGCAACATTTACTATTGTGCCTCCTTTTTTCATATACGGCAAAACATGTTTCGTGCAAAGAAACACACTTTTATAGTTTGTATTAACCACTTTTTCAAAATCCTGTTCTGTTGTTTCTACAATTGGTTTAACAAGAACAACCCCTGCGTTGTTAACAAGAATATCAATTTTACCATAGGTTTCTTTCGCGGTTTTTACCATGGTTTTTACATCTACTTCTTTCGATACATCAGCATGAACAAATAGAGCCTGTTTTTTCTCTTCTTTTATTAGTTTTACCGTCTCTGCTCCTCCGTTATCATTGATATCTGTCACAACCACCTTAGCACCTTCTTGTGCAAATAAAATCGCAGTTGCACGACCAATACCAGATGCTGCACCAGTAATAATTGCTACTTTTCCTTTGAGATACATTTTATCTTCTCCAAGACGAATTACTTTTGCTCACAAATGAAGCTGATTTGTTTAAAACATGATTTTCTGCAGTTTTAATAAATCACCCATGGCGCCCTTAACCTTTATTTTACCAGTCATATATGAGGTGACTGGGTTTATCTTTTTATCAAGGATACCTAAAAAAACATCACTTTTTATCGTAACCATAATATCAGGTTTTTCAACGCTTTCTTCTTTCAACGATTTTGCCGCTCCATTGACTACATCCATAACATAATTCGTGTTAAGATCTGTGAATGAAAACTGCATCTTTTTAGTAAAATCCTTAAATTTTTCTTTTGTTGCTGGGTCGTCTAATCTAGATTTTACTTTATTTAATCCGTTCAAAACTTCTTCTTTTGTCGCCATATTTTAATCAACCTCCCGGTTCTTATTTTTCTTTATCAAATCATTACTAGGGTATAAATAGTTTAATATTTTTGAAAAATTAGCTTGTTATTCGTACTCTTTGTAATAAAATAAACCCGATGATTAATGATATTGGTGTAACATAAAAAATTATCTGATAATTATTATTAAATGTACTGATGAGAAAACCGACGAGTGGAGCAGCAGTCATTTGTGGTGCAGCATAGAAAATGTTTCCAAGACCCATGAATTTCCCTTCTTTTCCTTTTGGTAGTAGATCTGCGGTAAGAGCAAAGTTTAACACTATAATAACGCCGAATCCTAATCCCGCTAGTCCCATAGCAATGTAAATCAATATAATCTCAGATGTGAAAGCACCTATTGATAATCCAATGGCTGCGATGAGAACACCAATGCTGAGAATACGTTTTTTACCAATTTTATCAGCAAATATTCCTGCGGGAATCGCACAGACAACGAGGATGACGGTGAATATCCCCATAAATACAAGTGCTGAAGATTCAGGTAAACCTAATGTATTTTTAGCAAAAAGAACAAAGAATGGTTGAAGTGTACCAATGGCAAACCACCAAAACATAGATGTGATCATAAATTTTACAAAATCTTTTTCTTTGACAAAATCCTTAACAATTGATATAAGACGTTCTTTTTCACGCGGTTTAACTGATTTTTTTTCTTCTATTGTAAGAATGGTAATAAAAGAAGAAATAGTGATTACTATCGCAAAAATAACAAAAGTTAATGTATGACTTGTTTCCCAAACTGCGGCTGCAGCCGCAAAAGCTAAAATAGTACCAAGGATGTTAAACGCCTGCATATATCCACTTGTTTCTCCCCGTTCTGCAGGTTCAGTTAAATCAGGTAAAAGAGCAGAATACGTTGAATTCCACATGTTAAGAAACATATACAAGAGAGTAATACAAAATGCAAAAAGAATAAATGTGTTTAATGCCGACATATTGATTGCTAGATGACTTCCAACGATAGATATAATAAGCAGCATGACAACGGTAAGCGGGACAAAGATAATCATATATAATATTCGTCGTCCAAATCTTGTCCATGTGTTGTCACTAATAGTACCGATAACTGGGGGTATAATGATACCAAGAAACAGAGTTATACCGATGACTATTCCTATAAAAAAATCAGAAAATGTATTAAAAGCAGATTTAGCAAGGGGATCTAAAAGCAATGGTATTACATTAGAATTCAATGAAAGGACTAATCCCGCCCCGATAGAAGCAGAAGCAAGCGATAATTTCTGTTTTCTTGATAACACAATTCTCAAACCTTTATAAAATAAGAAACATTTAAAGTCATCGAATTTTCCTAACTTAAGATAAACTGCCGAAAAACATTGTGTACAACTTATGTGATAATTTTTATATAGGTTATGATGGCTATAGGAAACTTGCATGAAAACAGATAAAAAAGTTGTAACATTTGGCGAAGTTATGATGCGGCTGATGCCTCCTGGTTTCCTAAGATTTGTCCAAACACGGTCTTTTGATGTGATCTATGCTGGAGCAGAGGCAAATGTTGCAGTAGCATTAGCAAATCTTAATGTACCAGTGGATTTTGTAACATGTCTCCCAGAGAATGATTTAGGAGATGCCTGTATAAACTATGTTCGTCAGTTTGGTGTCAATGTAAATAATATAATTCGCACACAGGATAGACTAGGGATTTATTTTGTGGAAACCGGAGCGGTTCATAGAGGTAATAAAGTGATTTATGATCGGGCAAACTCAGCATTTGCAAATGTTAAACCAAAAACCTTTGATTGGTCAAAGATTTTCACTGACACAGAGTGGTTCCACTGGACAGGGATAACACCTGCTGTTAGCGAGAGTGCTGCTGAAGCATGTATTGAGGCTGTTAAAAAAGCAAAAGAAAAAGGGCTTACTGTTTCTTGTGATTTGAACTATCGTGGTAAACTCTGGAAATGGGGTGAAACCCCCGAAAAAGTCATGTCAGGATTGTTGAAATATGTTGATGTTTTAATATGTAACGAAGAAGACGCAGAAAAAATCTTTGGGATTAAAGCACCTGGTGTCGATGTTACCAAGGGCGAGATAGAAGCAGATAGATATCGTTTTGTAACAGAAAAATTAAAGGAGCGTTTCCCAAATCTTCAATTAATTGCGATTACCCTTAGACAAAGCATTAGTGCAAATCATAACAAATGGTCAGGTGTTTTATACGATGGGAAAAAACTCTACGTCGGCCCAAACTATGATATCACGCATATTGTTGATCGAGTTGGTGCTGGTGATGTTTTTGCCGCGGGTTTAATATATATGCTTCTGCATAATGACGATAAACAAAAGACTTTAGATTTCGCGATTGCAATTTCTTGTCTTAAACATACCTTGTATGGGGATTCATGTGTGATTAAAATTGATGAAGTAGAAAAACTTATGAAAGGATTGACCACTGGTCGAATTTCAAGGTGATAAAATTATGCCAAGGTTCTTAAAACATGAGGTTGTTGGAAAAATATTAGATATTGGTTTACTCCCAGTGTTTTATAATGATGATGCCAAAGTAGCAAAAAGGATTGTTCAAGCTTGTGCAGATGGTGGAGCCATGGTTATTGAGTTTACTAACCGTGGGGATTTCGCATACGAGGTTTTCAGTGAACTATCTAAGTGGAGCCAAAAAGAAGTACCAGATGTTATTCTAGGTGCTGGTACTATAATTGAGCCTGCGACAGCAGGAATATATATTAACAGTGGAGCTAACTTCATCGTCGGCCCTGTTTTCAACCCAGATGTAGCCAAAATTTGTAACCGCCGGAAAGTACCATACATCCCTGGTTGCATGACACCATCTGAGATATCACATGCTGAAGAAACAGGTGTAGACATAGTGAAGGTATTCCCGGGAAAAACAGTTGGGCCCTCTTTTATAAAAGCCGTGCTTGGTCCATGTCCTTGGTCTAAACTGATGCCATCAGGAGGAGTTGAAATAACACAGGAGAACATCTCAGGTTGGATCAAATCAGGATCAGCGGCATTAAATATTGGTTCAAATTTAATTAAAAAAGATTTAGTGAAAGCTGGCGATTTTAATAGTATAAAAAAGCTTGTTAAACAATGTATGGAGTGGATAAAAGAAGAGAGAGGAGCATCTCACTGAAACAATACTACTATTACTTGGCATAGCAAAGGTCTTTTATCTGATAAAACATAGGGGGAGAAATACATGCATCTTCGGATAAAGAATGATTGGTTTGTTGATGAGTACGGTCGGCGTGTTCTTCTTCGTGGGGTTAATTTTACGGCGTCTTCGAAATTACCTGTTACGCCCAATAGTGCTACGCATATAAAAACCGATTTTATGGATCATAAGGATGTCTCTTTCATTGGTCATCCTATCCCGTTGAAAGAAGCAGAGGAGCATTTTACTAGATTGAAACACTGGGGTTTTAATTGCCTACGGTTTTTAATCACTTGGGAGGCAATAGAACATAGAGGTCCGAAGAACTATGACACTGAGTTTCTTGATTATATTGAGGAAGTATTAAAGATTGCGGGGGAAAAAAAATTTTATGTGTTTATCGATCCGCATCAGGATTGTTGGAGTCGGATGACTGGTGGTGATGGGGCTCCTGGGTGGACGTTTGAAAAAGTTGGTTTAGATTTCACAAAGTTTCATGGTGCAGGTGCAGCCTGGGTCATGCAGTATCGTTATGATCCTAAAGATCCTAAAGCATATCCTCCGATGTTTTGGTCTCAGAGTAGAAGTCAATTTGGATGCGCAACGATGTTTACGTTATTTTTCGGGGGACGTGATTTTGCGCCTTCATGTATGATTGAGGGGAAAAATGTGCAGGAGTATTTACAATCCCATTATATTCATGCGTTTACACAAGTCGCGAATCGTACGAAAGATATGAACCATGTTCTTGGGTTTGATTCTCTGAATGAACCAACTGTTGGTTTCATTGGGTTGAAACTTGATGGATCAAATATTAATTTCAATGAAGTACTAGGATATAATTTCACGCCTTTTACTGCAATGACTACTGGGTCAGGGTATTCCCAAAAAGTACCCTATAAAAAAATAACGCCCTTTGGACTGAAAGAGACTCGTCGTGAGGAAATAAATCCAAAGAAAGTTTCCTGTTGGCTCAAAGGACGCAAGGATATCTGGAAACACCATGGTGTTTGGGGGCTTGGTGATAAAGGAGAACCTATGAGTTTAGAGAATGATTATTTTGTTGAGAGAAACGGGGAAAAAATAAATTATTTCAGGGATTATTTATCTTCTTTTATCTGTAAATTTGCTAAAGAACTTCGAAGAATAAACCCTGATACAATAGTTTTTTATGAGGGACCTGCTGAGGCTATCCTAAAAGGTGAGGACGTAGAGTTCGTGTTACCAGACAATATGGTGAATGCCCCTCATTGGTATGATTTTATGACGGTAGGTCTTGGTCGTTTTATGTGGATGCTTAACTATGATTATAACAAAGGTAAACTTTTGTTTGGTGGTAATGCTGTTCATCAATCGTTTATTTCTCAGATGGCTGCTCTGAAATCAATGGCACGCAAATTTTCTGGTGGTAGCCCTACGATTATTGGTGAATTTGGTTTACGATATGATATCTATAAAAAAAGAGCATTCAAAGAATGTAAGAGTAACCTAGAAAACGCTTGGAAGATTCATTGTAAGGCGTTATCTTGGTATTATGATGCCCTTGATGCAAGCTTGTTGAGTTCATGTCAGTGGAACTATAACCCAGAGAATGATAATTTATGGGGTGATCAATGGAATATTGAGGATTTCTCCATTTTTTCACGTAATCAACAAACGAGGGATTGGAAAAAAGATATAGATTCTGGTGGAAGAGCACTTCAAGGTTTTTGTCGTCCTCATTTCATTTCTGTTGCAGGTACACCCTTAAAAATGATGTTTAATATGAAAAAGGGAACATTTTTCTTTGCCTTTGATGGAGACACATCAATCAAAGCTCCGACGATGATTTATGTGCCAAAAATCCAGTATCCTAAAGGATACCATGTTGAGATATCTGAAGGAACGGTAGAAAAAAATGAGAAAACTCAACTTGTGGCAATGACCATTCATCAAAATGGTGTGCACAACGTACGTATTAAGAGAAAATAACTATTTGTTCACTGTTACGACTTTCCCTGTTTTCACAGATTTATATGCAAGTAAAGCTATTTGTAATGCTGCTCTACCGTCTTCTCCACTTACTTTTGGTTGTTTATCATGGATTACGCAGTCAACGAAATGTTCAACTTCGTTTCTAAATGATATCTCATAGTAGCCGGGGAATGGTGCATGTTCAACCTCAGGTTTCACCCATCCCTCTGTTTCAAAATCAGGTTGCTGTGAACAATACATTAATGGTGGTTCCCACATGTGATCCTCGATAATTGTTCCTTTGGTGCCATAAAGTTCAAGTCGGTTGGTTGGTTCACTTATTGCACAGCAAGTAAGGTCTACCTCCCCGAGTGCACCGTTTTTGAATTTAAGGGCTATCACTGCGGTATCATCGTTATCAGTTTCTAGTTCACATGCTAGTTTTTCTGCGAAAGCAAACACGCTTTTTACGTCTCCCATGATCCATCTGAGAACAAAAAACCGATGTACTCCCATATCAAGGAGTGTTCCTAATGCTGCGGATGATGTTTTCCAGCTATGTTCAACTGGTACGTCACCAACGATTTCGTAGGCTTTCGCAAGGAACACACGACCTAGTCTTCCTTTGTCAACCATTTCTTTTGCAAGCATATGCGCTGGGATAAACGCGTGATTCTCTGCAACCATGAGTTTCACCCCTGCCTTTTTCGCAGCGTTAATCATGTCATCAGCGTCTTTAAGTGTTGTCGCAATAGGTTTCTCCACCAGTACATGTTTCCCTGCCTCAGCTGCTTCGATAGCTGCTTTGGCATGAAGATGATGAGGTAGGCAGATGTCAATAATATCAATATCTTTCCGACGAAGAACATCATGGTAACTTGTAATTGCATCAGACCCGTATATCAGAGCGTTTGATTCAACACATCCTTTATCTTTATCGCAGAGAGCTACTACTCTTGCTTTATCACGTATTGCATTATAGGATTCCGCATGAAGTAACCCTGCAGAACCTAAACCGATTACGCCTACCCCAAGTTTCCGCAAACTCTATCACCTTTAGCTTATAATCTTTAAACTCATATTTAGAGGCTTCTTATTATTTTACAAGCAGTGTTTGATCAAGTGTTGATATCCTTTCACATTTATTTTTTGTAACAAGATACGTGTCTTCCATGCCAATCAGGCGGTTGTTATATGGTTCATAGGGAACCCAAAACTCTAGATCAAAAACCATCCCTGGTTCAAACATTTTATCGGCTGAGTGTAAGGGATCAAAAAGATGGATTTCTTCGCATCGCAGACCGAGACTATGACAGGTAGGAAAAATAGGTACTTCCTCACCTTTTTTTTCAAATGCTTCTTGTGCTATATTAAGGATATTCATGGTAGGAACACCTGGTTTGATAGCATCGATACATTGCCGTTGTACATCTACGATTTCACGAATAAATTTCTCTACATCAGAGGGGATTTTACCAAGAACTGCATGTCGACTAACATCAGAAGTATAGCCTTTGTAGATTGCCCCGATATCAAACCTGGTCATCTCGTTTTTCTTCATCTTTACTCCTGTACCAGGCGCCTCTGGGTCGCTCGCACCAAGACTCATTGTTATATGATCCCAACCAGATGCACCCTCATTTACAATAGTGTTTTTTGCGATTTTTAACATATCGATATCAGATATTCCTTCTTTGAGTTCATGAAACATCGCAAGAATGGTTTTTTCAGCAATATGTGTTGATTTTTTAATACGATCTATTTCCTCAGGGTTTTTAACTAGTCTACATTCCAAAAAGATATCATCCGCTGTTTCAAATTTCGCATTGGGAAACGCTTTTTTTAATGCTTCATATTGATAAATAGGCATAATGCTTTCTACGGCTATTGTTGGCTTTTGTATCCCTGTTTCCTGAAGGATATTGACGAGTGCTTCTACTGCATCGTCTTTTGCCATAACCCCTCGGAAATCTTTTATCCAGGTTAACTCCGGGTCAAATATCATCCATGTGATTACGCTTTCCTCGCCATCCTGACGTACAACAACTATCGTGGGTGTCAGATTAGATAAAGAAAACAAGATGGGGTTATTCTCAGAGTGCCTGGTTGGCAACCCTGATGTATAAAAGATGTTCTCAGGTGATGATGCGATTACAAAATCAAAACCCTTTGCTTTCATTTTTTCTGAAAACCTTTTTTTATTAAAACCAATTGGTTGCATAGTTTTTTGATAGATTTTCTCTATTTAAATTTTTTTTAAAAAACCATAAGAACACCAGAACATATAATGTCTCCTATTTGAGGCTTTGATTATGGGTAATCTATATGTATTGATTGGTTTTGATGTTGAACATGATGCTGAGCCTTTTTCAGATGCTTGTGAGGGTGTAAAAAAAGGGATACCTCCTATTCTTGATGTTTTAGATGAACTCGATATTCATTGTACGTTTAACATTCTTGCAAATATTATCGATGATAGCTTTGATGTACTCAAGCAAATTAAAACACGTGGCCATGAAATAGGATGTCACTCCTATGATCATGAAGCTTTAGCGTTTCTCTCTGATGAGGAGATTCACTGGAGGGTTGAAAAAGCTACCCAGGTGATTCAAAAGAAGTTTGGAGAGCGCCCTATTACTTTTCGTGCTCCGTATTTGTTGGGTAATACTTTTTTGATAAAAACACTTGTTGAGTTTCATTATCTCTTAGACTCATC